>JAFQND010000137.1 GCA_017396055.1 Oscillospiraceae bacterium | reverse complement strand
GCGGCACCGATGTGCATATCTATGAAGGCGACCCCGGCGCAGCCGCTGTCACCCCTCCCACCATTCTCGGACATGAATTCTCCGGTATCGTTGCCGAAGTCGGTTCCGCTGTCACCGGCTGTAAGGTCGGAGACCGCGTCTGTGTGGATCCCAACTGCTACTGTGGTACCTGTGAGGCCTGCCGCAACGGCATCGCCCATTACTGCTCTTCGATGATCGGCTATGGCACCACCGTCAACGGCGGTTTTGCCGAATATTGCGCAGTTGACGAGCGCCAGATCTATAAACTGGGTGACAATACCTCGTTTGAACAGGGCGCTATGACCGAGCCCGTTGCCTGCTGCCTGCACGGTATCGATCTGTGTAATATCCAGCCCGGCCATCAGGTCGTGGTTATCGGTGGCGGTATGATCGGCCTTCTGATGGTACAGCTGGCAAAGATGGCCGGCGCAGCCAAAGTTGCTCTGCTGGAGCCTGTTGCAGGCAAACGTGAAATGGGCCTGAAGCTGGGCGCAGACCTTGCTGTCGATCCCATCAATGAAGATGTCGAGGCTGTCCTGAAAGCTGCCGGTATGACCTGGATCAACACCGTTATCGAGTGTGTCGGCCGCACCTCCACCATTGCACAGGCCATCGAACTGGCCGGCCCCAAGGCTGTTGTCATGATGTTCGGTCTGACCAAGCCCGACGAGACCGTTGCTGTCAAGCCCTTCCAGGTCTTCCAGAAAGAGATCGAGCTGAAAGCTTCCTTTATCAACCCCTATACCCAGAAGAGAGCTCTTGATCTGATCGACTCCGGCAGACTGGATGTCACCAGCATGGTCTATGAGACCTGTGGCCTGGAGAAGCTGGAAGAAGTTCTTTCCAATCCCGAACTGCGCGCCAAGGGCAAATATCTGATCTCGGCGGAACTGTAAACGATGATCCGAACGGCATCCGCAAACGGATGCCGTTTTTTCGTCACCGGAAAGGAAGATAACAATGATCGATACCCGCTGCGGCCTTCGCTGTGAAGGCTGCTCCTTCAAAGAACCCTGCAGCTGCGGCGGCTGCATTGCGACAAACGGTCACCCCTTCCACGGCGAATGCCCCGTGGCTGTCTGCTGTCAGGCGAAAGGGCTTCTCCACTGCGGAGAGTGTCCCGACCTGCCTTGTGCATTGCTGGCGCAGTATTCCTGTGACCCTGAACATGGCGATGATCCTCCCGGAGCCCGTATCGAACAGTGCAGAAAATGGAGAGCGAAAGAAGAGAAAACAGAATGAACAGAGAATCTATCCTGCGCAACTTTATTGATCAGCGCGACTTTATGGAAGACCGCATTCAGAGCGGTATCGAATCTCACAGAAAAGGCTGGTTCCGTATCGATCTCGTCGACCCTGACGGCAATCCCGTCGAGGGAGCAAAGGTCACCGTGAAACAGAAGACCCATGCTTTCCGTTTTGGCTGCAATATCTTCAAGTTGGGCTGCTTTAAGACCGATGAGGAGAACGCTCTGTATGAAGAGCGGTTCAAGGGACTGTTCAATATGGCCACCGCGCCTTTTTACTGGAGCGATTTTGAACCGGAAGACGGAAAAATGCGCTTTGACAAGGGCTCTCCCTTCATCGACCGCCGTATTCCGCCCGAGCAGGTGCTGGAATTCTGCCGGGAAAACAATATCGAGGTGAAGGGCCATCCCCTCTTCTGGCAGGTCATGGTGCCGAAATGGCTACCGCAGGACTATGAGCAGATGAAGGATTACTGGACCCGCCGGCTCAAAGCCATCGCCGAGCGCTATGACGGTGTGATCAAGTCCTTTGACGTGGTCAACGAGTGCACCTCTGTTCCTCTCACCCGCGACGAACCGAAGAAGGGCGATACCCACTACCGCAACTTCGTTCCGCTGGGCGGAAAATATCCCGAGTGGGCCTTTGAACAGACCGCCCATTATTTCCGCAAGAGCCGCCTTGTTCTCAATGAGACCGCTTCCCCGTGGAGCGATTTCCGCTATGAACTTTCCCCCTATTATATGCTGACAGAGAATCTTCTGATGAAGGGTGCAAAGATCGATATCGTCGGTCTGCAGTACCATAATTTCGTCAAGCCCGAAGCCTGGGCAAACCTCGCCGCCTGTGAGTACAATCCCCACTGGCTCTATAAGGTCATGGACTGCTATGCAAAGCTGGACAGACCGCTGAGCATCTCTGAGATCACCGTACCCGGCTACGATGAAGATATCCAGGCCGAGATCGTTTCCAATCTCTACCGCATCTGGTTCAGCCATCCCGCCATGGAATCCATCGTCTACTGGAATATGGGCGACAACTGCTCCATTACCGAAATCGGTTCCGGAAAAGGCTGGGGCGAGGACGCCTACCGCGGCGGCTTTACCCGCAATGATTTCAGCAAAAAGCCCGTCTATGACCGTCTGGAAGACCTGATCCACAGACAGTGGCATACCGATCTTTCTCTGGATACCTCCGGCGATCATGTCTGGTTCAAGGCCTTCTACGGCGATTATGAGGTAACTGTCGAGCGAAACGGTCAGAAGACCACCCGCGAGCTCCATCTGGACAAAAATGGCTGGGAGCGGTTCTATTTCGAGGTATAAGAGATGAAAAAGATTAACGAAACCTTCCAAAGGGAATATCAGGCCGAGGAATATGACGTTGTCGTAGCAGGCGGCGGCGTCGCCGGCATCGCTGCAGCGCTGGCTGCTGCGAGAAACGGTGCGGGAAAGGTGCTGCTGATCGAAAAGCAGTTCTCCCTCGGCGGCCTTGCCACCCTCGGTCTCGTGACCATTTACCTGCCTCTCTGTGACGGAGAAGGACATCAGGTCACCTTCGGTATGACGGAGGAGCTTCTGAAGCTTTCTATCGTCCACGGTGCAGAGGACCGCTATCCCGATGCATGGCTGGACGGCGAAGATTCTGAGAAACGCAAGGCTCAGCGCTATGAAGTGCAGTATAACGCCGGTGTATTCTCGATCCTTGCGGTGCAGGAAATTCTGAAAGCGGTTGTGACCATCCTCTAGGGTACCTCTGTCTGTTCGGTGCAGACCGAAAACGACCGCATCACCGCCCTGATGCTGGAGAATAAATCCGGACGTACCGCCGTCTGTGCAGGATCGGTCATCGACGCCACCGGCGACGCGGATATCTGCCATCTTTCCGGTGAAGGAACCGTCAATTTCACCCCCGGAAACGTTCTTGCCTCCTGGTACTATCGCCAGGAGAACGGCGTGAACAACCTGACCATGCACGGCTATGCCGAGCCGCCGAAATCCTATCTGGGCAAGACCCTCTCAGACCCCGATGTCGGCGGAAAACGCTACAGCGGTCTTGACGGCGCCGAGCTCTCCGGCATGGTCATCGATGCCCATAAAAACGTGCTGGACGACCTTCTGAAGAGAGGACTGAAAGCCCCCGACCTGACTTCCATGGCAGCTATCCCGCAGGTGCGGATGACTCGCCGTATCGATGGCATCGCCACCCCCGACGAGGACAATGACGCATATTACGAGGACAGCATCGGCATCATCGGCAACTGGAAGGTACGTGGTCCCAGCTATGAGCTGCCCTTCGGCTGTCTCAAGGGAAAGAAGATCAGAAACCTGCTGGCTGCAGGACGCTGTGTCGCAGCCACCGACCTGATGTGGGATCTGACAAGAGTCATCCCTACCTGTACTCTGACCGGTGAGGCAGCAGGCACCGCCGCCGCCATGACCGATGATTTTACCGCCATCGATATCCCTGCTCTGCAGGCAAAGCTGCGCGCAAACGGAAACGTTCTGCACAAGAGCGAACTGGGACTGCAAAAGAAAGCAGAAACAAAAAAAGAGCCAGACGGTTCGCGCATGGGCGGAAAAGCAAGGTATGAATATGATGCCGAGCGGGGCGTCCTGATCAGATGTCCCTCTGAAGGTATGCCCAAAATCATGGATAAAAGCAGTCTCGTCTGGCGTGATTTCGGCCCTCAGGATGACCCGTATCTGAGAGCGATCCTCATGGGACAGGGCTGCTGGGAAAGACTGGATACCATTTCCGCAGCAGAGGCAGAGCGTGTTCTGACCGAGTGGGGATATCCGTTCGACGATGAATGATCGGGGCAGACGATCCCGCTTTTTCTGTCATCCCAAAAGATCATCAGAAGCACCGTTTCCCCTCTTGCAAATCCATTTCGTTTATGCTACAATAAAGAAAATTGAACACAAAAAGCTATGATAAGAATCAGTAGGCATCACGGGAAATCCCAGAGAGAAGGCGGTCGGTGCGAGCCTTTATGGAACGGATGCCGAACCCATCTTTGAGCTGTGAGCGAAGCGGTGCGATGCCGATAAGCTTTACCGGGCCCTCCCGTAACAGAGGAAAGGCATAGGTCATTCTGTGCCGGAGCGCGGAAGTTATTCCGAATTTAGGTGGTACCACGGACTTGGTTATAGTTCGCCCTAAGCTTTTCAAAAGGCTTGGGGCTTTTTGTGTTCGGAAATAAATTTTGGAGGTATTTTCAATGAAACTGGACAGACTGGTCGGCGAGCGCTTCAAGGAACGCCCCTCCGACTGCCTCGTTGACAGCCACGCTTTTATGGTACGCGGCGGCTACATGAAATTCGTCACCACCGGCATCTTCTCTTCCTATATGCCCCTCAAGCGCATCACCCGCAAGATCGAACAGATCATGCGCGAAGAAATGGACGCCGTCGACGGTCAGGAAGTATCCTTCCCCGTTGTTATGCCCGCTTCCATGTGGGAGGAATCCGGCCGCTATGAGTCTATCGGCAAAGAGCTGATGCGCTTCTCCGACCGCAACGATTCTCCTCTCGTTCTGGGCATGACCCATGAGGAAGCTGCCGTTCATCTGGTCAGAGAGTTCGCAAAAGGCTATAAGAGCTATCCCTTCATGATCTATCAGATCCAGACCAAGTTCCGTGATGAGGCCCGCCCCCGCGCCGGTCTGATCCGTGTACGCGAGTTCACCATGAAGGACGCCTACTCCTTCCATACTTCCCAGGAGGATCTGGAGCAGTATTACGACCGCTGCCACAAGGCATATGAGCGCATCTATGCCCGTGCAGGTCTGCCCGAGGTCGTTTCTGTTGCATCCGACTCCGGCATGATGGGCGGCAAGATCTCCCACGAATTCATGCTGCTGACCCCCATCGGTGAGGATTCGATCGTTCTGTGCGACGAGTGCGATTACCGCGCCAACATGGAGGCTGCCGAGAACATTCTCGTCACCGAGAAGAAGGCTGACGCTCCTCTCGAAAAGGTCCACACCCCCGGCGCACACACCATCGAAGAACTGACCGCTTTCCTCGGCTGTAAAGAAGCCGACACCTGCAAGGCTGTTGTTTACCAGCGCAATGCAGACGACAAATATATCGTTCTCTTCCTCCGCGGCGACCTGGAAGCCAACGAGACCAAGCTGACCAACTTCCTGGGCTGCGATATCCATCCCGCCTTTATCACCGAAGAGAGCGGCCTCTGCGCCGGCTTCATCGGCCCCGTCGGTCTTGATGCCGATGCCATCGTCCTCTATGACAGCTCCCTCAAGGGCGCAAACGGTCTTGCCTGCGGCGCCAACGAAGAAGAACATCACATGACCGGTCTGGATATGGACAGAGATGTGCCCGGTGCTGAATTCCACGATTTCGCCAAGGTCTTCGTCGGCGGCATCTGCCCCAAGTGCGGCAAGCCCGCTCTGCGGATCGAACGCGGTATCGAGGTCGGCAATATCTTCCAGCTGGGCACCAAGTACACCGAATCGATGAACATGACCTATACCGATCAGGACGGTTCTGTCAAACATCCCATCATGGGCTGCTACGGTATCGGCGTCGGCCGTCTGGCTGCTGCCATCTGCGAAGCACATCATGACGATTACGGTCCCATCTGGCCCATGTCCGTTGCTCCCTGGCAGGTACACCTCTGCGGCGTCCGTGCTGCCGATACTGCCGAAGTCAGAGAAGTCTCCGACAAGCTGTACAATGACCTGCAGGCTGCAGGCGTCGAAGTCATCTATGACGACCGCAAAGTCAATCCCGGTGTTATGTTCTCTGACGCTGACCTGCTGGGCGTTCCTGTCCGCGTGACCGTCAGCCCCAGAAACCTGAAGGAAAACGTCATCGAAGTTACCTCCCGCGACAAGAGCTTCTCTGCAAAGATCCCCGTAGAGGGCGCTCTGGAAGAGCTGCTGAAGATCGTCGAGGACTTCAAGAAGAGATGATCTGAATGAAAAGATCCCCTTGGCCGTTAAGGCTGAGGGGATCTTTTTTGTTATGCAAACTCTACATAGCTTCTCAGGGCGACCTCGCTCAAAAGCTCCTTTGTCTCCCTTTCACAGTTCCAGAGCATCTCGGCATAGAGTGCCGCAGGGAACATGATCTGACGCTCGAACATGCCGTCTTCCACGAGTGCGGTGATATGCGTATTGCCGCCGGTCTCCTGCCGGACGAGTTTTACCATCTTTTCGGCATATTCCGCATACGCCATCCAGTATGCCTGGATATATTTCCAGACTTTACGCTTGCGTTCGATACGGTTTTTCTGCATATCCTTTGAGCTGATGCCGATGCAGTAAGGGCCTTTGGGGTGTTCAAAAGCGGCCCAGTCCAGCTTGACAAGTCCCTTGGTGACGGCACCGAACCGCTCGTCTTTTCCGCGGAGGTGACAGATATCCCGTACAAATCTGCAGGTGTCGTCGAATCCTTCCACGTCATCGGGAAGATAGGAAAACGGGAACGCACCGCAGTTTTCCCAGACGATGCGCACGCGGGGGTCAGTGCCGGCGATGAAGTTCAGCTTTTCTCTGACCGAATCGGCATGCAGACCGAACTGCAGCTCCAGATCGGGATATTTTTCAAAGAACATGGCGGCGGCCTTGTTCACCAGCATGGTCACGGCTTCTGCGATACAGATGCCGCCGATATTATCAGAGGAAAGTTCGGTGAACGACTGGAAATAGATACCGTCGCCGCCCAGATGCCGGTATTCCCGTTCATACTGTTCCAGGACTGATGCCGCATTTTCAAGGGCGGCGTTCACGTCGATCGCGGCGCAGTTGGTGTCCCAGAACCAGGAATATCCCCAGATCACTTTGATGTTTCGCTCGTGGGCATAAGCGACGATGTCTGCGCCGTTGACCGGGGCAAAATCATTCCAGATGATCACTTCGTTCATCTTGAGCTTTGCCATATTGTCCAGATAACCTTTGTAGTCATAGATCACATGTCCCCAGGTCCACAGACCTCTGTGCTTGATAGAGGGTGCGGAGACCAGCTCGAACAAAGGCATCTTTTCCAGCGCGAGAACATTGACAAAATGATTTTCAGAGGCGTTCACATACTCATGGGATACGATATAGCGGCAGTAAAAATCGACACAGCCGTACAGTACGCCTGCGTCGTCAAAACCTTCGATAAAGGCTTTGTCGTCTGTCACCAGAATATGATAGCTTTCCGGTTCGGTGAGGGGCTCGCCGGGCAGGTCTTTCAGAAAAGCATTATTTTCTCTTGTACCGATATAGATACAGCGGAAATCTTCTTCGGAGGGTGCATCGGCTGCTGCAAAACAGGAAGGATATTCGACCATACAGTCGAGCAGAGTCTCGGTCAGCTGTTCCAGAGCGTGTTTCTGTATTCCTTCGGCAGAGCCGTAAACGATGGCAATTTTCTTCATCGGTGCTGCTTCCTTTCAGATATTGTCTGTTTGAAAGACGTCGGTGACGATCTTCGGCATGACTTTCCGGGTCACAAACCGCCGGTAGTCCTGTTCTTTTCCCGAGCGGGTATTCATCAGCGATTTCCCCGAAGCAGAGGAGTTGTCGGACACATTCAGAAGGGCGGCGATTCTGATCTTCAGAATACCGGCAGCTTTGAAGACGGCGGCACTCTCCATATCGAGACAGTCATAGCCCATCGCCGCGATCCTATCGAGATGTCCGTACTGAGCCGCAATGGTGTCGGTACTGAAGGGATGTCCCATGTGCAGGCTGACATCCT
>JAFQND010000136.1 GCA_017396055.1 Oscillospiraceae bacterium | reverse complement strand
TTTCTCCTTTTTCAAAATTTTTTTCAAAAGCATAAAACCGTTGGCATTTCGGGCGTGTCCTAAGGAACAGAAGGCCCGAAAAAGAGAATTCGGGAACCTGATTTTTGAAAAAAAGAAAAGGAGAAAAACCATGAAAACCGCAAGAGAAATCAAAACCCGTCAGCCCCGCGCCCTTCGCCTGTCCGGAATCCGCTTTGACAGAGACCGGATGAATAATCTGTTCTGCTTTACCCTCTGCCTGTTCCTGCTTTTCGCCGCCATCCCCGTCTTCAGCCCAACTGTTTCCCATGCCGATGCCGATGCTGTCGGTGAATTCTACAAGACGCTGGAAGACGGCACCATGTACCAGTGCAATGACTGCTTTGTCTATATCCCGACTGTCTGCAGCGAAGATACCGCCTGCTGCGTCCACTTTGCCGGCGGCACCGGCGGATGGCTTCTGCGCCAGGATTACGCCATGCGTTATATCAGCGAGTACGACCCCAACGCCATCTTCATCTGGTATAAAAACTCCGGCCTCTACGAGCGTGATGCCCGTGTCCGGCGCACCGCGGATCTGCTTCACACCCTGGCATCTCAGACCGGGGCTGATCTGAGCGACATTGTCATCACCTCCTCCAGCAACGGCGGCTATACCGCCCTCTATGCTGCATCCCATCTGGAAAGCGAATACAGCATTGAGACCGAAAAAGTGGTCATTCTGGACATGGGCAACGTCTGGGCAAAAACCGAATTCATTGTCTCCCAGGAGGAAGCGAACGAGATGATCGACATGGGCACCACCGTCTATCATTTTGGCCGAAAAGGCGAAACCTTCACGATGAAGGGTGCCCAGCAGTTCGCTTCCTACGGCGTTCCCCTGGTGGAGGTGGTCTGCAAGGGTGCCGGCCATGATCAGATCACGAACGATGCCTTCAGCTTCGGTGTGTTTTCCTGGGCCATCGATGACCCTTCTGTTCCTCTGCGTGATGACTGGTACACACCGGCGAATGTCAACTTCTGACGTTTTCCCATTTTACCGAAGCACTGAAAAAGCTTTTCTTTCGGTCCCCCAAAGAGTCGTAATCGCCCTTGTCAGTCGGTCCGTTTCGTGATAGAATCTGTTTATAAAGACTTATTCGCCTTGCAAAACCGAAACGAAAGGACCGGATTGTAAAATGGCAGAGAATCAGGCTCTGATAAAGATCGTACAACGGCCGCGCTTACAGAAATGCGCGGCTTTTTTCCGTGGGTTTCTGCTTTTCCTTCTGCCGATTTTCGCGATGGCCTTCTGTCTGTTTTCCGTCGGCAGGGCATCCGCCTCCGCGGAAAGCCTGCATCCCGCCGCAGCCGCAAAAACCTATACCTTTCTCTGTGCCCGCATGAGCCCCGGGTATGTCAAAGCAGCGGAGAAATATGAAGGCGAGGTTCTTCCGATCCGGGACCGGTATATCCGGCTCTATTCGGACAGCACTGTTACCCTGAACACCAATGGGAGCGGGTATCTGAATCTTGGCGGAGATGCGGAGCCGATCCCGCTTGAGGACTGGTCCCTTGACGGCACTGATCTGACGCTCTGGACTGCGGATGAAACCCTGTCGGGCACAATTCGGGACAATGTGATGTTTCTGAAGTTCGAAGAGGGCTTAAGCTATGTGTACAGGGCATACGGTGCGGATACCTCTGCTGTCAGGCCGATTTCCTATGATTCCTTCCGCCTGTCCGCCTTCGGCACACCGCAGATCAACTACCGGCTTTATGCCGTCGGGGTGCAGGGCCGGATCGTCGATGCCGCATCCGCCAAGCTCAGCTCCATGCTGACGCTGGCGGATGACAAAACCGGCGAACTGACCATTCAGGATGAGTCCGCCCAGATCGCCTCCTGGGCTATTGAGGGCCAGACGATAACCATTACGATCTCCGAGGACGAGGTCTATACCGGTCTCCTGCAGAACGGGCAGGAGATGATCATCCTGACCTTTGATGACAAGACGCTCGGCTATTACATTCCCTATGACCGTTCCCGCGTATATGAACTCTGTGACCGGATCAACAATGCTTTGAATATTCACCTGCGCTACAGCGTCCAGACCGCTTCCGCCGGCACAACGCTCTATGATGTATCCGCCCGAAACGGTGTGTCTTACTGCTCATTGGATACTCTCCGGGCAGCAGACGGCGAGAGACAGTCCGG
>JAFQND010000135.1 GCA_017396055.1 Oscillospiraceae bacterium | reverse complement strand
ACCTTTGAGGCGGCGGCATATCTTCGCCGTATCGGCGCAGATACCATTGTTGTACGTAAATTGTTTACCAGTACGCTGGACTCTTATCAGAGAAAGACCCGAATTGTCAATGCCGCACAGATCTATCATAACTGCGCCGTGGCAGAAAGTGATTTTTCGTCGGAGGATATGCGTATTGTCGCTCCTCAGGCGGCAGATGAACTGCTGGGTATCGACGGCGTTGACGGTTCCTTTGTCATGTATGAGACTCCCGGCACCATCAATATCTCTGCCAGATCCATGGGTATCATCAATGTTCAGCTGATCATGGAAAAGCTGGGCGGCGGTGGTCACCAGACCATGGCGGCGGCACAGATCCGCGGTGTGGAGATGGAAAAAGCCAAGGAAATGCTCCTTGAGAGCATTGACCAATATTTTAAAGAGAAGGGCTGATCAAAGGGTCAGCCAGGAGAGAAAAGGAGAGAATGTCATGAAAGTAATTCTGCTGCAGGATGTCAAAGGCAGCGGCAAAAAGGGCGACCTGATCAATGCTGCTGACGGCTATGCAAGAAACTTCCTGATCCCCAAAGGCCTTGCAATGGAAGCTACCACAGGTGCCATCAACAACAAGAAGGTCCAGGACGCTGCCAAGGCACATCATGCTCAGGTAGAACTGGAAGAGGCACAGAAAGCTCAGAAAGAGCTGGACGGTAAGATCGTTACCGTCAAAGCAAAGGCCGGCAAGGAAGGCCGTCTGTTTGGTGCTGTAACCTCCAAGGAAGTTGCCACTGCACTGAGCGAACAGTACAAAGTCACTGTCGACAAGAGAAAAGTGTCTCTGTCCATGGACATCAAGGCATTCGGCACCTACAGCTTTGAACTGAAGCTGCACACCGGTGTGGTTGCCAAGATGATGGTCAGAGTAGAAGAAGCCTGATCAAAACAGAAAGGCGGGACAGATTGCCCCGCCTTTTGCCGCCGATAAAAGAGTAACGGAAAGGAGGCCTCGTCATGGCAGATATCTTGTCTGATTTCGGAAGAAGTCAGCCCTATAATCTGGATGCCGAACAATCTGTGTTGGGATGTATCCTCATTGATTCTGAGCTGATCAGTGATGTGATGGAGAAGATCCGTACCCCTGAAGTCTTTTATGTAGACAAGCATCAGACGCTGTACAGTACGATGATCCGGCTGTTCAGTGAGTCCCGGCCCATTGATTATGTTACACTGCTGGATGAGGTACGCGGAGCAGAGCTGTTTGACAACGAACAGAGCGCCCGGTCTTATCTGCTGCATCTGATGGAAGTGGTTCCCACCACCGCTAATCTGGGACACTACTGTGATATTATTGTTGAGAAATTCTATCTCCGCCGTTTGCTGGGTGCTTCTACGGAAATTTCCGGCATGGTACAGGGAGAAGAGGGAAGCGCTTCTCAGCTGCTGGATATGGCGGAGCAGAAGATCTATGATATCCGACAGGGTCAGCAGAGCTCCGATCTGAAACCGATCAGTGAAGTTATTATCGGCGTATATGATAATATCTATCAGATGCATAGCCGTACCGACAGCCGATATACCGGCCTTCCCACCGGATTCACCGGTCTGGATGCCGTGTTGTCAGGTCTGAATAAGTCTGACCTGATTCTGATCGCTGCCCGTCCCGGTATGGGTAAGACCACCTTTGCCATGAATATTGCGGCGAACGTGGGTATCAAGCATCCTGATGTGGATATTGCCGCCTTTTCTCTGGAAATGTCCGCGCCGCAGATCGTTTCCCGTATGCTCTGCGCCGATGCGATGATCACCAGTGATAAGATGCGTACCGGTCATCTGGAACCGGAGGAATGGGGCAAACTGGCCCAGACCGCACAGCGGCTCTCCGGCACCCGGATCTATCTGGATGATACGGCAGGCATTACCGTTTCACAGATCAAGGCTAAAGCCAGACGGCTGAAAAATCTTGGCTGTATCATTATCGACTACCTCCAGTTGATGACCAGCGGCTCCAAGATCGAGAACCGCGTTCAGGAAATCTCTCAGATCACCCGAAGCCTGAAGATCATGGCCAAGGAGCTGAATGTGCCGGTCATCTGCCTGTCTCAGCTTTCCCGAGCAGCCGAACAGCGTCAGGGTCATCGTCCCATGCTGTCCGACCTGCGTGAGTCCGGCTCCATCGAGCAGGACGCCGATATCGTACTTTTCCTCTATCGTGATGACTATTATGCCGACGAAGAAGAGGAAGGCAAAGAAAACGCAAAGAAAAATACCGCCCTGTGTATCGTTGCCAAGAACCGTCACGGTTCCACAGGTGATATTCCCATCGGTTTCCAGGGCGAATATACCCGCTTCTCGAATCTGGAGATGACCCGCGATGCTCCGCCGGCAAGATAATTTTGAACAGCTTTTTGCGGATGACCTGGTCCGCGGTTGTCATCTGATCGTGGGATTTTCGGGCGGTGCCGATTCGGTCAGCCTGCTCCACTTTCTGTGGCAGCATCAGAAAGAACTCTGCTGTACTGTTGAGGCAGTACATCTGAATCACTGTCTGCGCGGTGAGGAGAGCGAGAGGGACGAAGCGTTTGTCCGGGACTTTTGTACGACGAGAGCAGAATTCTCACGGAAGCTGCCATT
>JAFQND010000134.1 GCA_017396055.1 Oscillospiraceae bacterium | reverse complement strand
CTCCGAACGATCCCGTCCACCGGACAGAGAATATCCCTCGAATCGTCGCCGACGATATCGATGCCGTGATGATCCGGCCGGTCCGGAGAGCGAAAACAGCTCGTCACCCGGTTTCTGCCCTCAAACAGAAGTTTCATCGTTTTTACCCTCCGCTCTCGCGGCATCGACACTGCCTTCCGCAAAGATATAAGCGATCAGCACGCCGGCTGCCGATACCACGCTTACCGCCTGGGTGATCTCGTTTTCGCTGTAGTTCATCACTACCAGTACCGCCGACACAAGACCGGCCACGGCCGCCCAGAATTTCCGGCTCGCAAGCTTGCGTTTAAGGTCGTTCCAGTTCATTCCATTCTCCTTTCGTGTTGACAATGTAATAACATCGTGCTATTATGTGTGTGGAGGTGATATCATGGCAAACATCAACATCCGCGTCGACGACGCTCTGAAAGCCGAAGCCCAGGAACTTTATCGTGCCCTCGGTATGGATCTTTCCACCGCCGTCAATATCTTCCTGCGCCAGTCGGTCCAGATGCAGGGTCTTCCCTTCCGTCCCAGACTGGAGCCCGCTGAGATTGCCGAACCCGATGACATCGATGCCATCAGCCGGCGTCTGATCGAAAAGAATCATGCCGCCTATGAGGTGCTCGCAAAATGAAAATCCTCACCAAAGCTCATATTCTGACTCTACACAAACATCTCATCGATTCTTTTGGCGGCTCAGACGGTGTCAGAGATGACGGCCTGCTGGAATCCGCTGTCAGTGCACCGTTCCAGACTTTCGCCGGCCGCCCTCTCTATCTCGGTATCCATCGAAAAGCTGCAAGACTCGCCTTCGGCATTGTCCAGAACCATCCCTTCGTCGATGGGAACAAGCGTACCGGAGCTCATGCCATGCTCGTTTTTCTCGAGCTGAACGGCATCCCGCTCCAATATGACCAACAGGAACTGATCGATATCATCCTTGCCGTCGCTTCCGGCAAAGCTGATGACAATGAGCTCTTTCTCTGGATTTGTGAGCATCTGACCGAATGACCGAATCCTGCCCGCACCCCGTTCAAGGGTGCGGGTTTTCTTTTTCTTCCGCCTTCTCCCGTCTCTCACTCACTCTGATCAGCGCGCTCCAGCCGCCCTCAACGCCCCAGAATCCGAACAGAGCATAGGTCAGCGCGTCCGGCGGAGTTGTCATGGCATGCCAGCAAAGTACCATCGTCACCGCCGTATACGCTGTCAGCACGATACACCCGAAGGTCAGCATCTTTGAGACAAACCTCATCTGTTTGCGCTTCGGAATCCGCAGGATAATGTCGTCTTCTTTATTCAAGCGGATGCACCCTTCCTTCGATCTGATCAAGCCGCTTGTGTGCCTGCTTGGCGCTTGCCTCCACAGCCGTCAGCCGGGATACAAAATCGGTATTGATCTTTCTCTGCTCTCTCTGTTCGTTCTTCACGTCATCGATGCCGCCTTTGATATACCCCAACTCGGTCAGAATCTGTCCATCCTGCCGTCCCTCGCTGCCGGCGTCAGCCTTTTTGTTGCGTACAATCGCCGTCAGACTGCAGATAATAGCTACCACCGTGCCCGTCACCGAGATCGCGGTCAGTACCCACTCCATCACATCACCTCAAAATACTGCCCGACAAGCTCGTGGGGAAGATAGCTCAGCGTGATCTTACCACCGGCCTCCTCGCCCGCTCTGGCACAGAGATAAATGCCGTCTGTCTCAGGATCCAGATAGTATTTGCCGTACACATACTCCATGCCTCTTTCGGCAGAAATGGGGTCTTCCGCAGTGCCGGTGTGACTCTCCCCCGGCTCCTCTGCCTTCTGCCATTCCCAGATGCCGCCCGGCATCCAGACGCAGGCCGCACAGTCCGCCGCGTTCCAGACATACACCTCGCCGCCAAAGCTGTAATACTTGCCCTTCTCCGTGGCCATGCCATAGACAAAGGGAATAGGGTCTTCATAGGTGCCGGCATGACCGGCAGCCTCCTGCATCATCTGCTTTTCCAGCGCTTTCATGCGGTCCCCATCGGTGGCAGCATCGGGAACAATTACGGGTTCCCCGGTTTCCATGTCCACGCTTTCCACATGATATCCGTCGGGAACATTTGCCACGATTGCGGTAGGGTTCTTGTAATCCCCGGACAGGGTAGCAATAATATTTCCGTTTTCATGAATAATCAGCATAAATATCACTCCTTATTTTGTAATAATTACATAGTAATAAGTTGTCGTCTGTTTCGGCAGAATGTTGATATTATTACCGTTTTTTTGGATATACAAGATTCTTGTGCCGTCATCATCGCGCGCATTAGCTATAGCCGTGATAGTGTTATCAATGGCGGCAGAATAATGAACACCACTTACAGTGCAATAAACCAGAGCAGCCACAAGGGTTCCCGTAAATGATACAGCGGTAGTGTTTGAGGAACTTTGCAGGCTTAACGAGCCGCTTGTTAATTTATACATCGTTGCCGTACCGGTCTTTAAAGCACCGGTATGATCATAATAGGTTTTCCCGTTTTCCACGTTTGCAGCGGTCGCAGAAATGACCGTGGACAGCGCCGCACCCGTTGCAGCTTCTCCGGTTTCCGGGTTGATAAATTCATAACCCTTTAACACCTGCGCCGCGTCTGCGGGGTTCGTCAGTACGGGAAGCTTCACGCCGCCTCCGCCGCTCGCGTTTCTCACGATCATACGCTCACCACCTCGATCTTCAGCGCGATATCCGCTCCGGGCTTCTCGTCCGCCTGAAACACGATCACACCGTCCGTGCTCAGCTGCCTTGCTCTGATGCCCGCATCACTATATGCCTCATATCCTGCGTCGGTCATCGGCGCGGGTGTGACAAAGCCTTCTCCGTTTACCGTTACACCGGCTGCCGCCACGCTCTGTACAAACAGTTCTCCCTCCGCTGCCCAGCCCGCAGCTGTCAGCGTCGCTGTAACATAACTGATTTTCGGCATACTGACTGCCATCCCGTTCATCGCTTCGGTCAGTGCCCCCACCTCTTCACCCATAGCGGTCACTTCTCTGTCCAACGCTTCTACATCCGCTGCAGTTTCTTCTCTCACCTTCCCCGCCGCAGCATTTGCCGCGTTCGCCGCATATGCAAAGACGTCCATCTTCAAGCCCTGCGGATCATATACCTCCGATCGCATGTCTGCCGAACCGGCATTGATAACTTTCTGGTCGATATACTTTTTCGCTTCACTGAGCGCCGTCTCATAGGCCTGACGCGACGCTTCCGCCGCTTCGTTTACCACGGTCTCCATCTCGCCAAGCTGCATGCTGACGTTTTCTTCGGTCTCCGAAAGAGCGTCGGTCACTTTTTTATCCAGTGCTGAAAGAGATTCTTCCACCGCCTGTTCACTCGTCGAAAGGGCGCTCTCAACCTTTTCATCCAATGCCGAAAGTGCCTCCGAAGTGTCTTCCCCGATCTGCTGTATCGTCCGAAGCAGCGCTTCCACGGCTTCCTGCACCGTTGCTGCTTCCAGCCCGTCTACACTCTCAAAGCCCAGAAGACCTGCCGCCGTCTCTGCTCCCAACTCATCGATCAGCCGGTTGAACGCAGGGATCACCGCGCTGCGCACCACTTCTTCCATCTTTGCCTGCATCTCTGCTGCTGAAAGCCCCGGCGCGTCAGGCAAACCGATCACGCCAAGACCCGCAAGATCCGGCTCAGTGATTTTCTTAAAACTCATTCTCTCACCCCTTTAATACACGTCCTCGATCTCGCCCACCACAGCCGGCAGACTCTTCATCAGATACTCGTTTTTCATCTCGTTCCAATAACTTGCCTTTGCCATCTCATCGTCGTCCATCGCAAGACCGCTCGCCAGTCCGTACACAAGCGGCATCCTTACGATCTGCTCCTCCAGTGAGATCTCCTCCGAAAGAACGCTCACTGCCTTCAGCTCCGCCGGTGCCAGCCCTTCCGCTGCCCTCAGTGCCGTCGAATAAGGCCACAGCTCCCAGATCAGCGTGTTTACCTTTCCAACCACCACATCAGCCTCATAATCGCCCTCGCTCGCTTTCGGCTCACCCAGGCACGCCAGTGCCAGATGATACGCATCTTTTACTGTCATCTTTCTCACCTCCTGCGTTATTGAAAAACGGGAAGAAAGAGCTCTTCCTGCTCCTTCTCCCCGTTGGTTTACCGGTAGAAGTTCTGTTGTTTCACCCACCCCGCAAGAACGCGGCCGTCCAGCCCGAAGGGCTACGGGAGGCCCTGCAGGGCCGAAAGCGTTCTTGCCAAGTCAAACCCGAAGGGTTTGTATCGGGAGAGGGCTTTCCTTATGCCAGAGTGACGGTGGTGACGGGGCTGTCCCAGCTGCCGGTCTTCTCAGCATATGCCTTGACCACGGTGCCGGCAGCGGTCACGTCGGACTGGGTGCCGGTCTTTCTGGTGCCGGAATAACGGGGATCAGAGCCGTCGGTGGTATACCAGAAGGTCGCACCGGAAGCACCGGTGATGGCGCCGGCAGCACTGATGCTGGGAGCAGCCAGTACAGTGCCGGTAACTTCTGCATATACGCCGCCGCACTTGGCTGCCAGAACCTCGCCGCCGTAATAGAAGCGGCCTTCGATCAGGTTGCCGTTGATACCGGGAGGATCCTCGTGGATCTTGGTGTCGTGGATCTTCTCGGCACAGACTGCGGCATCCTTGTGGGCAATGATAAAGTTGACGCCCGCGGGCCATCTGCCGGCGGGAACCTTGACCACTTCAGCGCCAAACAGCTCACCCACACGGCCGTCCTTGACACCCTTCAGACCCAGCTCCTCGATCTTGGTGAACTCGTCGCTCAGTCTGATCAGGTTCAGTACGCTGGCCTTGACCCAGATGGTTCTGCCGTCAGCGGGAACCTCTGCATCGTCCAGAGCTGCCATGCCTGCACCGATCTGGGTCAGAACGGTGCTCTTGGTCAGTGCGGAAGAGTTGGCAACAATGGTGCCTGCCTTGGAGGCAAGCTTCTGCAGCATATATGCGTCATACTCGGGGATATAGCGTTCCTGCACCTGCAGTGCCATAAAAGTGCCGGCTGCTTTCAGACCGCCCTGGTCGGCATGGTTGCCCTTGTCGATGGTCTTGGAGAAGGCCCTGTCCTTTTCCAGAACAATGGTCTGATAGGTGTCCTGCACCTCGCTGGGCTCGCCATAGCGGTTGGCGCCGTTTCTGGCGTAATCGACCAGAGGTGCGGTCTCCAGGCTCATGACCTTCAGGGTGCGTACACCGTCAAAACTGTATCTGTTAGAAAATCTGCCCTTTACGACCGAACGCTCGCGGAATGCTTTTTCGATCTTGGGCGCAAACTTATCATGAAGATATACTGCCATTTTCACTCTTTCCTTTCTTTCGTCTTAGAGGCTTAACCAAAAACAGAGTCAAATGCCTCCATCATGGGATCGTTCGCCGCGCCGCCTCCCGATACCGAGCCAAGTGTCTTCGACCGGTTCTTCTCGGTGACAGCCTGTGCGGCTTTCTGTTCTTTCAGTGCCTTCAGTTCAGCTTCCATCTGGCCGATCTGATAGGCACGGTATGCCGATACGGGATGTTCGCCCGCTCTGATCCTTTCCAGAACCTCGGGCGGGAACTCCGCCACATCGGGATACTCTTTGCGAAATTCTTCCACCTGCATGCGGATCCGGTCTCTCTGCGCGTCCGCAGACTGTCTCTTCGCCGCTTCGGCATCATTCCGCTTTTTCTCTGCCTGCAGCTGTACAAGCTGTCTGGCTTCTTCCTCCGGCACACCTTTCTGTACATACACCTGCACCTGGCGATTGGTTTCCGCCTGTGCCAATGCTTCCATGTACTGAGCCGGTTCCATGCCGTTAAGCCTTGCCATTCTGGCCACCAGCTCGATCTCGGGGGCAGCTCTCAGCCTGTCTCTTTCCTGCAGGACTTTCTCATAATTCATGCCCTTCTGGGCCAGGGTGACCGCCTGTTCCCGGCTCAGAGTCATCTCCTCGCCGTTATACTTGATGGTCAATCCTTCGCCGGCTGCCTCTGCCTGCTCGGTGACAGTTGTTTCCTCTGCCGCCTCACCGGTTTCTTCAGCCGTCACGCTCTCCTCTGCGCCTTCCTCGGGCGAACTGGTATCCTCCGCCCAATCCTCTGCGTCAAAGTCGAGACTGTCTTCTGCCTCCATGGTGTCAATGGTATTTTCTTCCATGTCTGCTCCTTTCTATCTGTCCCGGAGCTGGTCTGCCCCGTAAAACACATCAGTTGATCTGCACTTTTGTCTCGCCGACCTCTTCCCCATGATGCTCACACCTGGGATTCCGGCAGACAAAGGATAA
Organism: Oscillospiraceae bacterium; assembly: GCA_017396055.1. GTDB lineage: Bacteria > Bacillota > Clostridia > Oscillospirales > Ruminococcaceae > Faecivivens. The sequence goes on along the minus strand of JAFQND010000134.1, from coordinate 257 downwards.
AATCCGATATACTTTGGTCTCGGTGTCGGGGCTCTGGTCCCCTTCCACTTCGACCCGCTGTTTCTCAATTCTGGTCACGATATTACAATAGGGGCACAACATTCTGTTTTCCTCCTCTATTCTTGCAGACTAAGCCGCAAAGCGGCGTGTCTATGTCAAACGGTAGGCTGCGGCAGCGGCATACCGTTTGTAGGGGCTTGTCTCGCTTTCAGCTCCTCGATGATCTTCGCCTTGTTTTTGATATATCCGTCCGGAAT
>JAFQND010000013.1 GCA_017396055.1 Oscillospiraceae bacterium | reverse complement strand
TAGTATAGCTGTCAAAGGGCATATAGATAAAGTCGGTTTTCCCGGGAATCTGTACTTCCCAGCAGCCGTCATTGGCAAATTTTCTTGCTTCCGTCAGCGGATAGCCGCATCCGGTCAGCGATTTAATGATCAGATCTTCGTTGTATACGGCGAGAATACCGCCGCCGTACCGCATGACCTCAGCGACCCGCCGCAGCAGTTTTTCATCGGTGTTCCGGTTCAGCCTTACGGTGGTGGGGAAGTCGCCGATGCCCAATTCCTCCAGAATATCCAGCGTCAGCCAGGTGACGGTATTGGTCACTTCGTTTCCATTTTCATCCACACCGGCGAGCAGAATATTCTGATAATGCTGTGCGTCACCGCTGCCGTTGCTTTCGCCGGTGACCCATTCACAGCCCTTGATGAAAAAGTGAGCGAGGAGCTCTCTTGCTTCATACACCGTCAGAAGACCGTCTGTCAGATCTTTTTCCAGATATTTCCCCAAAAGCATGTCCAGCCGACCGATACCGGGCCAGTTGCCGCACAGCCGCACAAAAGCAAAAGTAAACCAAAGGCTCTGTACTGCTTCGCGGAAATTTTCTGCCGGCTGCAAGGGAACTTTTTTCAGAATACGGGCATTTTCCTCATATCCCGGCATTTTTTCCAGCGTACGGATATAACGATTCTGCCAGATCGCAAAGCTGTCCAGACAATTCAGACAGCTGCGGGCAAATTCTTCCCGTTCGGTGCCTTTATGGCGCTCAAAGGCTGCTTCGGCTTCGCGTCGGATATGACTGATACCCTTTCTCAGCACTGTTTCAAAGTCGATGGTCAGGTGGCTGATGCTTGAGAAGACCGGTTTTCCGCCGAAAACCGCAGGTATCTGATGATCGATAGCAAGCCCCAGTGTCGCCGCACCGCTGATAAGTTCTCCTTCACAGATGCGCAGGGGAGCCTTTTCGGCGATCCTCCGGATGGCCGTGTCATAGCGCACAACAGGGGATAATATCTCAAATCCTTCTATATCGTCCAGCGTTACTGCCGGTGTGTCAAGGGTATCTTTTCCGTATTTACGGTCCAGTGACTCATGGGCAAAGAGCCTCGTCTTTTCGCTTAGCCGCACCGGACGTTCCGCGCCGGTAAGGGAATAGAAAGTCATACGATCACCTCTGTTTTCATACTATCGGAAAAACCGGAAAAAATCAATTGACGATTTGGCAGAAAACTGCAGCTTTCTCTTGATATCCAAAAAAGAAAAGGCCATCCCGCAGGACGGCCTTTTCCTTATGCATAAAGCAGCAGTGTTCCCAGACCGATCTTCAGACCGGGATAAAGGCTTTCTTCCACGAGAAACTCTTCTCTGGTGTGGGCTTTTCCGCCGACAATGGCGCCGTTGGTCACTGCCGGAATACCCATAGACAGAGGAATATTGGCGTCGGTGGAGCCGGAGCCTCTTCCGGGTTCGATGCCGGTCACATCCTTCATGACTGCCGATACCTTGCGGATCAGCGCTTCATGTGCTTCTTTGTCGATATCGCCGTTACAGGGACGGATACCTACCGTTTCCACATTGACGGTCACACCGGTGGCTCTGTAAGCCTCAACAACAGCGTTGAACGCCTTTTCCATGAAGGCGAGGCCTTCCCGTTCGTCCGAACGGTATTCGTACAGCATTTCGGCCTGCTGGGCAATGGTGTTGACCGAGGTGCCGCCGGAAATGGTACCGACGTTATAGGTGGTCCTGCCGAAAGCGGGCACTTTGATGGTATAGAGCGTGTCGATCATTGAAGAGAGTACCCGGATAGCGTTGCGGTTTCCAAAGGCTCCATAGGAATGACCGCCTTCGGTGAGGACTTCCACGCGGTATCTGGCCGAACCCACCGCTTTGACGCAGACGCTGGAAACGCCGCCGTCAAAGGAGATGAATTCTTTTACCCGGCCGCCGTAATTCTCCATGATCTTTCTGGTGCCTTTCAGATTGCCGAGACCTTCTTCACCGCTGTTGCAGACGATCAGCAGATTTTTGCCGAGACCCTGCTCCAGCATATATTTTGCACTCATCATCAGAACCGCGAGATTTGCCGTGTCATCGCCGACCGCTGGACAGAAGATCTTTCCGTCCTCTTCCCGCAGGGGCATCGGCTCCATATCGGGAAAAACAGTATCGGTATGTGCCATGATGACGGTCAGGTCACCGCCGTCATCACCGATGGGACAGACAACATTGAGTGCCTCATCGATATGTACTTCTTTGCTGCCGGCTTCTGCCAGCCAGTTTCTGCAGAATTCTGCCCGCAGCTCCTCATGATTGGAGGGAGCGGGAATGCCGCACAGATCGATCAGCAGCTGTTTCAGTTCGCTGCCGTGTTCATCAGCCCATGCATGAGCCTTTTTGAGATATTGTTCCATATTAGTTCTCCTCTGTTTCAGCGATATGGTTTATTTTATCTTCCAAACAGTTCTTTCCGGATAGAAAGAGCAAGCTTCGGACATCGGGTGGTGATATTGGCGACGCCCGCCGCCATTGCCCTCCGGATATCCTCTTCGCGGTTGATGGTCCAGACCGAAAGGGCATATCCATTTGTTTCCGCTTCGGCGAGAAGCGCATCGTTCACCATCGTGCCGTCCAGATTGATGATGCGGTAAAGATCGCCCATGGCGGCATACCGGGCGCAGGCGGCGGTGAAATCTTCTGCTTCATGGTCGGAATGCCACAGGCTGAGCCACCAGTCCGCCTCAGAACCGGCAAGTGCATCCAGTTCATCCTCCCCGACGCTGCCGGTAAAGACGATGCGGCTTTCCATGCCATATTCTTTTGCCAGTCTGCAGACATCCGCAGTCAATCCGAAAGTCTTTACATCACAGTTGACACAAAGACCGTCATGGGGAGCGACCAGCATAAAGCATTCTGCCAGCGTTGCACAACCGGCAAGATCCGCCTGTTCATTATGCGTCAGGTACAGAGTATCGCCGTATTTCCGGATATCGATCTCCAGCATTTCCGCACCGGAATCGATTGCTGCTCTGATATGCTCCATGCTGTTATCAGGGGTTCCTTCACAGCCGGAATGGGCCGTGATCACCGGAATATCCGGCTTTGTTCCGCTTTTGAACAGTTCTTTTGTGATTGGTTTCATCGTCCTGCCTCCTGTTTTACAGCACAAAATCTGTCAGCTTGATCAGTCTCATACAGGTCAGCCTTCTTCTTACATAGGGCGACAGCCTGGCGGACAGGGGAACGAGTTCTTCCGAAAGACCGATATCTTCCATCGCTGCCGGTGCGCCGGCTTTTTTCAGAAGCATGGCGATTTCTTCGCCGGCAGGCACCTTTCTGAGGAGCTTTGCGAGCTCGCCTGATTTACAGGAAAGTACGGCTCTGTCAATGTCGGCAAGAGGGTCAACGGCATTTTCTTCTTCAATCTGTTTCTTGACATCGGGATCGGCAAAATATGTCAGAAGCTCTGTTTCAACGCCTTTATAGTCAGAGAGAGCAAAATCACTGCTTTCAAGATAATCTGCAAACCGGTGATAGATATCAGCAGCGATCTTCAGTCCGACACCGACTTTCTCGCCGTGGTAGGCATCCACATGAGTATTGACAGCCTCCATCTCCCACAGATGGGAAAGGTGATGTTCCGCACCGGAAGCAGGTCTGGAATTTCCGATCATCTGCATGGCAAGTCCCGAAAGAATCAGACCGTACATCAGCTGTTCACAGGCATAAGCATCGCCTGTGCGGATGCCGTCCAGATTTTCCGACACGATACGAACTGCATCCAGTTCCATTCCGCAGATGGTATCGCAGAAATATTCGCCGGTCAGTAAATGTCCCGCCTTCCAATCGATGAGGGCAGTGTATTTTCCAAGCAGATCGCCAAAGCCCGAGGCAGACAATCTGACAGGAGCTTTTGAGAAGATATCGGTATCAGCAAACACCGCTTCCGGGGCAACTGCCGGCATAGTTTTTTTGTAGCCGTACCAGGTCATGGCCGCTACCGTCGAGACAAAACCATCCACGCTTGCTGCGGTCGGTACCGAGATGAACGGGACACCGCGCTCGTGAGCCGTATAACGGGTCGCATCGTGAACAGTGCCTGCGCCTACAGCCACAAGCACATCACATTCCGTCAGCTTTTCCGCCACAAGGGCCACTGCGCGTTCATCAGCGTGCAGCCCTTTCGGATCCAGGCAGATGATGCCGATTCCCGGGAGCATTGCCGCGACTGTTTTTCCGGCTGCCTCATAGGTGTTTTCATCACAGACCATCACAGGCTTGCGGTAATTCTTTTTTTCGATCCAGCGGGGAAGAAGGGCAGCGGCGCCGCTTTCTATGCGGATCTCTTCCACCGAAATATCGTGCGTCCTGCCGCAGGAACAGGGCTTTTTCAGCTGTTCCAGATCTACTTTCACAGAAAATCATCCTTTCTGTATATTGCTGGAATTATTATAGCACAAATATTATCCTGAAGCACACATATTCTTTGTAAAAACACATTCTTTGTGGTATAATGAAGCCGACCCTTGTACTCGAAAGGAGTTTTCCGATGCTTGATACTTCTCTGCCCCATATTCCCGTTGTGATGATCTGTGACGATCCGCATCCGATGGACGGATGGACGATGCCGGAAGGTTATACTGTACGCCTTTGGGAACCGGATCTCTCTTATGCTTGGTGTGTTGTCGAATCGGCTGCCGGTGAGTTCAGAACTCCCGAAAATGCCATGACACATTTTGAAAAAGAATTTCTGCCCTATCCCGACAAACTGAAAAAACGGATGTATCTTGCCTTTGCACCGGATGGCTCTCCTGCCGGTACCGTTTCTCTCTGGTTCGGTGACAAACTGGGAAAGATGATGCCCCGTATCCACTGGGTCGCTACCCATCCCGACCACGAAGGAAAGGGGATCGCAAAGGCTTTGCTTTCCCTCGCACTGACCGGTGTGAACGAGTCCGTTTTCCTGACCACCCAGACCACCAGCTGGCCGGCTGTACGGCTCTATAAGCAGCTGGGATTTGTTCCGTATGTA
>JAFQND010000012.1 GCA_017396055.1 Oscillospiraceae bacterium | reverse complement strand
TTCACAAGATAAAATGTATCGGCTGCGGCGCCTGTACCGAAAACTGTCCCGTGACGGAAAAAGGGCTCACCGCCAGATTTACAAAAAACTGTACCCTCTGCGGCCGGTGTGCCGAGAGCTGCTATGCCGAAGCGCTGACCATCATGGGAAAAGAGACCGAACCGGAAAAACTTCTGCATGAGCTGCTCCGCGACAGGGGACTCTATGAGCGTTCGGGGGGCGGCGTCACCTTCTCGGGTGGCGAACCGCTTCTTCAGCCGGTGTTTCTGTCTGAGATGCTGCAGCTTCTGAAAGGAGAGGGCATCCATACCGCCATCGAGACGGCGGCCAATGTCCCGTGGGAAACGCTCGAGCCGATGCTGCCGTTTCTCGACCTTGTGATGTGTGATGTCAAGTGTATCGATCCCGACCTGCACCGGCAGCATACCGGCGCCGGAAACGAACAGATCCTTGAAAATATCCGCCGGATGGCAGAGCGGGGCGTAAAACTCACGCTCAGAACGCCGGTGGTGCCGGGGTTCAACCTGGACGAAAACGAGATCGCCGCGGTGGGCGGCTTTGCCGCTTTGGTGGGACAGCCGCTGGAGCTTCTGCCCTTCCATCGGGCGGCGTCGGATAAATATGACGGCCTGAACAGGGCCTATCGGGGAGCGGATACAGAGCCCCCGTCAAAAGAGATCATGGAAAAGCTTTGTGCGGCGGCAGCTGCCGCAGGCGCGGACGTGACCGTTCGATAAGGAGGAAAAAACCATGCTGGTGACCGATAAACTTCGCAGGACAGTTGACGAGATGGACGGCTATTTTGCCGCTTTTGACCATCAGAGAGAAGTGCTGGAGCCCCTTTGCGACGAGATCCTCGACCTGTACAGAGGGGAACCTTTCCGCCAGAAGACCGGGCTGATGCGCCTGCTGGCCGAAAAGAGCGATATCAAAGTTTTCAGGTATTTTCCCTTCTGGAACCAGCTGACCGCCGGACGGGTCAGACGTATCTGGGGCGGTCTGGACGGCGGCTGCGGCGCGAGGATGTACTATCGTGAGGGCGCTGAGCCTCTGGAAATTTATCGGGAGTATTTTGCCGCCGACCGCGCCGACGGACATCTCTATAACTGGAACAACCCCGTGGGCCTTGACCACCATGCCCTGAACTATGATGATATCCTCGCGCTTGGCCTTGACGGGCTGAAGGAAAAGGCAGAGCAGTATGCCAAAGCCTGTACCGACCCGAAGAAACTCGCCTTTTACGCGGCGGCAAAGGAGAGCCTGGATATTCTCGCGGCACTTTCGAAACGGTTTGCCGACGAGGCCGCACGGATGCTGGAGACCGAGACGGACGAAGCCGCCAGAATAAATCTCGCCCGTATCGCAAAGACAGCGGCAGAGGTGCCCATGCGCCCCGCTGAGACCTTTTATGAAGCGCTGGCGGCCATCTTCTTCTGTCGCGAGGCAGTCGGCACCCTCGAAGGCATCGGCGTCAGCACCTTCGGTCAGCTGGACCGAATGCTCCTGCCCTATTATGAGCGGGACCTGGCCGCCGGACGGCTCACCAGGGACGAAGCCCGCGATCTTCTCTCGATGCTCTTTGTCTATACGGCGGTGCGCTTTGACGAGAACGAGCAGACTACCCTGAACAGAGAAACCTCCACCACCATCATCCTGGGCGGCTGTGACGAAGAGGGCGCGCCCATCTATAACGAGGTCACCCGCCTGATCCTTGAGGCGGAGGAGGAGACCCGTACCGTCAATCTGAAGCTGGACTGCCGCGTGTCGAAAGCCCATCCGGCCGAATATTTCGAACGGCTCTGTGAGATGCAGCTGGACGGACTTGCCTGTATCGTTCTGCTCAATGACGATGTCTATATCCCCGCAAGGGTAAAGCTCGGCCAGGACATCCGCGATGTCAGAAGATATGTGGCCGGCGGCTGCCATGAGATCGTACTGGGCGGCACCGAGGTCTGTACCCGCGCCGACACCTGGATCGGTCTGCCGAGGATCCTTCTCGACACGATGGAAAAGGGCGGCTATGCCGATTTTGAGGAGTTTTACGCCGCTGCCATCGGCGATGTCAGGGCCTATCATCTGAAGGTCGAGGCAGCAAAGAATGCCTTTGAGGAGCGGTGGAGCCTGTACGACCCCATGCCGCTGTACAGCACGATGATGACCGGCTGTCTCGAAAAGGGCACCGACCTGACCGCAGGCGGCTCGAAATATGCCAACACCGCCCTCTCGATGCTGGGGCCCGCCACCTTTATCGACTCGCTTTATGCGGTGAAGAAGCTCTGCTTCGATGAAAAGAAGCTGACCATGAAAGAACTCTGTGCCGTACTGGATGCCGACTTTGCCGAAAACGAATCCCTCCGTCAGTATATCCTCAACCGTATTCCCAAATACGGTTCGGGAAACGAAGAGCTGGATGCCTTTACCGTGCGGGTCTTCCATGACCTGAGCACCGTTTCGGGCAGAGAAAACGGACGCGGCGGAAAATATCTCCCCGCCTTTTATGCCCATGACATCTTCCGTCCCATGGGCGAAGTCACCGCCGCCACTCCCGACGGCCGCAGAAAGGGCTATTATCTCTCCCGCGGATGTTCGCCCAGCGAATTCCTCTCGGGCATCACGCCCACCGATATGCTCACGAGCATCAGGAATATCGATTTTACCGAATACGGCGAGTCCCACGCGCTGGAGATGACCCTGCCCCGGCTGAAAGGGGAAGAGGGCAAAACCATCATGATGGCCATCATCATGGAATTCCTCGAAAACGAGGGCGGCACCCTGCAGTTCAATCTGCTGGACCACGAGATGCTCAGAGAGGCCCAGCGGGAGCCGGACAAACACCGCGACCTGATGGTGCGCATCTGCGGCTACAGCTATTATTTCGTCTGTCTCACCAAGGACATTCAGGACGAGATCATTGCCAGAGCCACGAGATAAAACCTTTGGTTTTATTTCTGTTTGTTGTGGTGACCGGTGATATATAAAACGCTTCGAAAAAATGGGTCAAGGGTCTATGACCCTTGCAGGTTCAGGGCGGAGCCCTGACGGAGTTTGAGGCGGAGCCTCAACAACAGATGCAAAGAGCGCTGCCCCTGCAACCCGCGATGTTTCCATCGCTCATCTGACGATGAGCTTAAAAATCGGGTAAAACTTTGTATTCCCCCAAAAGGAGAACACTATGTACGGAAAAAGAAACGCCTATTTCGGCTCGGCAAAGGCGGGATTTCAAAACTCCGTCTGGGTCGAACTGATCGGCTTTGACTGCACACTGCCCGACATGGGCGTGTCGGATTATGTCGAAAATCTGGGATTCCTGCCGGACAAGATCTCGCTGCACCTGACAAGCATCGACTTTGTCAACTCCCACCGCGGCATGGAGAAGGAAGCCCTCCTGCCGGTCTATGCCTGCTCTTATGGCGGTCACCCCCGAAACGACGACCGCGAGCGGCAGAACTGGACCAATTTCGGCTTGAAAAAACTGGTGGAAGAGCTGCACCGCAAAAACATTAAGGTCTATGGCAGCTTTTTCGACATGGATTCGGACAACGGGCTGGAGGGCGTGCCCCTCTTCAGCGAACTGCACCCCGAGCTGATGCCCGCCGGAAACGGACGGATGGAGCGGGGCATCATCATGATCAAACGCTTTGCCGACGGCAGCTATTATGAGGATTATCTGCTGAAAAAGCTCTGTGAGACCGCCGCCGACTATGGCTTTGACGGGTTTCAGATCGCCGACGGCATTTCCTCGCTGCGAAGCAATCTCTGGTACAGCGATTTTTCCGATGACCTGCTGGAACAGGCGGGCATCACCCTGCCCGACGGGGTGGAGGACCGAAGCATCTGGCTCTGGCAGAACAAACGCACCGAATGGATCTCCTTCTATCGCCGCAGATGGGGCAGTTTTCTCAAAAAGATCATCGGCGGACTGAAAGAGGCGGGGCTTTCTGCCATCGTCAACAGTGCCTGGACCCGCGACCCTCTGGAGGCACTCTTCCGTTATGGCGTCGACTATCGGGTCATTGCCGAAGCGGGCGCAGACGCCCTGATCCCCGAGGACGTTTCCTCTGACCTTGCCATTCTCAGCACCGGCGACAACCACGGTTTTAAGATGAGCTATGACCACCGCAAGCTGATCCACTATGAATTCCTCGCGAACCTGATGACCCTCAGGGCGTATCTGCCGGATGTGCTGCCGCTGACCCCTCTCTTTATGATCTGGGACAACCAGGAGCAGTGGGACGTGCTGCACCACGCCCCCACCGCCATGCAGCGGGCTGCGGCGGGCAATTTCTGCCACTTTGTCAAGGGCGGCGACGGGCTTGTGACCATCACGAACGGCCCCCATTTCTGCCTGGGCGACGCCCTGAAAAAGGGCGAGTGGGCGGATATCCGGCTCTGTCTGGACAACGCATACATCGATGCACCTGCCGATGTGGAGGGTGCCGCTTTCCTGTGGAGCAATGCGCGGATGGAACGGGAGCTGAACGAGCTGCTTGTAAACGGAAAATGTCACTCTGCCCGTTGGCTCGCCCTTTTGATGAGAGCGGGAGCAATGGTGCATAAAGTGGTTCGGATCGAGGACCTGGACAGCTATTCCGGCGATCTGGTGGTGACGAATCCCTCTCTGCTGCCGGAAAACGAGCTGGAAGTGGTAAAACGCTATGACCGCGGCAGAGCTTTCCTCTTCGAAAAAGAGAGCGGACTCACCTTCGACCGTCCCAATCCGCCCTGCGACGGCTGGCCCTATCCGCTGGTCACCTGTGACCCCGACGGAGAAATGCTGGCTGATGCCGCAGAAAAGATCAACGAAGGCTGCAACGCCCGCATCGCTGACGGCGACGGCAAAGAGGAATGCACCCTCTGCGAGGTGCGGACGGGCGAGCATACCTCACGCATCATCATCGACAACAACGAATATTACTATGTCCTCCCGCGGGTCACGACCGGACGGCGCATCCGCTCGGTGAAGGTGCTGACCAAACCGGAGGGCTATGATGCCCACTGCACCGCCGACGGCTTCAGGGTCAGAATCCCGGGCAGGGGCGTGGATATCATTGATGTCAGTTACGAAGATTAAACGGATTGCCTTTCCGGTAAGCCTTCCATATCGAAACCCGCCCATGCCTGCAGGGGCGTCGATATCATTGAAGTCAGTTACGAAGATTAAACGGATCGCCTTTCCGGTAAGCCTTCCATATCGAAACCCGCCCATGCCTGCAGGGGCGTGGATATCATTGAAGTGGAGTATGAGAGGTAGTAGGGGCGCTCAGATTAAGCCCGAAGGGTGTATCTATGAGCGCCCGCCGATATACAAAAACGCACCGAATCCTTCCCCAAAACCAAAAACCCCCTCCCAAAACGGGAGGGGGTTTCTCTTACCTCAATTCGGGCAATCTTAGATTGCCTGCTTGATGCCGTCGCGGTAAACAGCGGCGGGGTAGTAATCGTCGTTCAGAACGACCAGGTCAGCGTACTTGCCGACAGAGATGGAACCGACGCGGTCATCGATCTTGACAGCCTTGGCGGGGTTGATGGTGGAGCACTTGATGGCGACGCACTCATCGATGCCGATGGAGATCAGCAGACGGATCTCGGACAGGATATTGGCGATGGAGCCGGCGATAACGCCGTTCATCAGCTGGCAGCGACCGTCCTTAACGACAACGTCCTGACCGCCCAGCTGGCAGGTGGTGCCTTCGGGCATGCCTGCAGCCATCAGGCTGTCGGATACAACGACCATCTTGTCTTCGCCGACGGCTTCAAATGCCATGCGGATGACAGCGGGATGAACGTGGCAGCCGTCACAGATCAGCTCGGTGTAAGCGCCGGAGTCGATGGCAGCACCGACGGTGCCGGGCTCGCGGTGACCCAGAACGGACATTGCGTTGAACAGGTGGGTGGT
>JAFQND010000133.1 GCA_017396055.1 Oscillospiraceae bacterium | reverse complement strand
GGTGTCGATGCCGTCGGGAGCGATCTCCTTTCTGATAAAATTGCAGAAGCGGTCGACTTCTTCGGGGCGGGGAGCAAATACACAGAGTGCAGAAGATTTCCAGGGATGTTTTTTCATGGATACTCCTCCTTTAAAACTAAATCAATATTATTTTCCAGGGCTTTCGGGCAGCGCGGTGAAGCCATTGTTGCGGATCACATCGGAGTACCAATAGGCACTTTCTTTGGGAGTGCGTTCCAGCGTTTTGAAATTGACATGGATCAGACCAAACTGCAGCGAAAGACCTTCCTGCCATTCGAAATTATCCCAGAAGGACCAGACGAAATATCCCGCAAGGGGGATGCCGTCCTGTATCGCACGGTGGGCACGTTTGAGGTAACTTCTGATGAAATAGATGCGGTTGGCGTCTTCACAGCGGCCTTCGTCGTTGACCCAGTCGTTGGAAGCACAGCCATTTTCGGTGATAATGATCTTTTTAGGATGGTAAGTATCATTGAGCAGCTTGAGCACATCGTAAAACTCATCCGGACAGAATTCCCAGTTGTAAGGAGTGCGGGGCCTTCCGGTCTTGACCGCTTTTCCGGGCAGCGGCCATACATTGGCATCATAAGCCACGAACTGTGCAAAATAATTGTTCAATCCAAAGAAATCGATCTCGGGACACATAGCTTCCATATCGCCCGGTCGGATATCCGGCAGAACGACGCCCTGTTTTTCCAGATAGTCAAACAGCTCTTTCGGATACTCACCTTTCATGATGGGACCACAGAAAAGATCGTTGGCCTGATAGCTCAGCATTTTTGCAGCGAAGACATCGTCAGGATTTTCAGGGTCTGCGGGATAGACCATGTTCATCGAGATCTTGACACCGATCTCACCGGTCAGCCCTGTCTCGCGGTATGCCCGTACAGCGGCACCATGTGCCAGATTCAGATGATGTGCCACCTGAAGTGCAGCGGAATAGTCGTGGTATCCGGGGGCATGCAGACCGCTCCAATAACCCTCGAAGCTGACGACAGCAGGCTCCAGAATGGTGATCCAGTGGTCGACAAGGTCGCCCAGTTCGCGATACATGATGCGGGCATAATTTTCAAACCAGCCGACACTTTCACGGTTCATCCATCCGCCGCGCTCCTGCAGTTTCTGCGGCAGATCCCAGTGATACAGTACCACATAGGAAGTGATGTTGTTTTCCCGAAGGCAGGTCAGAACTTTGCGGTAATAGTCAATGCCTTCACGGTTGAGTTCACCCGTTCCATCGGGAATGACTCTGGGCCAGCTGATCGTGAACAGAAAACTGGGATAGCCCAGTTTTTTCATCAGGGCGATGTCTTCTTCATAGCGATGATAGAAATCGCAGGTAACATCAGCGGTGGTACCGTCCTTGATATTTCCGGGAATGTGAACAAAGCGGTCCCAGATGCTCTCACCCTTGCCGCCTTCATTCCAGCCGCCTTCCACCTGATAGGAACCGGCTGCAACACCCCAGACGAAATCATCCGGAAATTGGAAGTTCTGCATGATCTTTCCTCCTTGGCTGATGGGATCAGGGTGAACCCACATGCTTTTTTCTTCATTGTAGCACAGGCGAAATAAGAACGCAATATTTGCTGAAAAGAAAACTCCCCCGCGATAAGCGGAGGAGTTTAAGCCGATGCCTTTCACCCGTCGGATTTGTCTCCGGGGTTTTGCAGGATTCTGCGGATGCTCTTTTCGGACAGATAATATCAGCGGCACAGATCGTCTACGGTGAGCCCTTCAGCATATTTGCGGCGGATCTGTTCGTTGCGCTCGCGCAGTTCGGCCTTATAAGATGTTTTCTGTCCCCAGGTACACCGGCTGCCCGGTTTTCTGGGTATGTAGATGTATGCACCGTCCACATATTGCTGAATCTCCCGGATAAGCTGTTCCGGCAGAATATCTGCTGCTTTTATATAGCTCATGGCTGCCTCCTTGCTTTTTTCTGCGGGAGAGCAGCGGCTATACAAAATCAAATCGTTTTATACTGCATAGCCGTTGCTCATGCAGCCATTACATAGCGGATCAAAGAAAAAGTTCCCTCCTTTTTCGGTCATTTATTTTAGTATAACCTGCCGGCAGACAGATTGCAACCGCATGGACAGTTCAGAAAAGAAAATGCGCCGACAGAAAAACTTTTTTCACAGACGTATATGGCAGTGCACGGCGGGACGAACTGTGGTATACTGAAACAGAAGAAAGGAGCTGATCGCATGAGAATCGAAACCGAAAGACTGATCATCACTGAATTTACCGCAGATATGGCAGAAGCGGTCCATCTGAACTCGCTGGATGAGGACAACCGGCGGTTTGTACCGGACGAAGTGTTTGAAACAGTGGAGGAAGCTGCCGATACGGTCGCGTTTCTGATGGGGTGTTATGCTTCGGGAGAGGGCCCGCTGGTCTATCCTGTGCTGCTGAAAGACGGAACTTATATCGGTTATGTACAGGCGGTCCCTCTGGACGAAAAAGAATATGAGATCGGCTATCATATCGGCAGTGCTTACACCGGAAAAGGCTATGCTACAGAAGCGGTAAAGGCGTTTCTGCCGGTTATTCTGTCGAAGCTGGGGCTTGATCGGATCACCGGTATCTGTCTTGCGGAAAACATCGCCTCTGTCAAAGTCATGGAACGCTGTGGCTTCCGAAAAGAATTTGAAGGAGTCGGACACTATCAGGGCGAAGAACGGTATATCTGTCGGTATGTTTATGAAATGTAAAAGAAAAACCCGGACGTTTGGTCCGGGTTTTATGTTTATGCGGCAGGTTTCTCTTTGCGGTCGCGGATGGCGGCGAGAATGCCGGTGATAACGCTCAGCAGCGAACCGAAGATGGCGGTGGAGAGGATAAAGGCGTAATAGACCACCCATACGGAACAGCAGACAATATAAAATGCTCTTGCTTTCTTTTCGTCGCGGGTCGTCAGGAAGCACATGCTTAGCACAGCGCCGATGATGGGCAGCAACTCCAGAAGATTCTGTCCGTTGACAGCGGGAACAAAACCGGGAGCGGTCACGAGACCGTAGACTCCCAGACCCAGATAGAGCAGCAGGAAGATCACATTTTCTGCGGGGTGGGGTTTTGAGTTTTTCAGCGTGCGGAAGAGATTGAAAGCACCCTGCACGGCTGCGATCAGGAACATAAAGATACCGGAGCCGATCCGGTCAAGACAGATCAGATTCAGCGCGAGAATGAGATTGCCGCAGATGTTGACGGTCAGCATCTGCCATTTCTTTTTGAAAACAGGGGTAACGATACCAAGACCGGTGGATACCAGTCCCAGACCCTGTCCGATCCAGTAAAGCATGGGGATTCTCCTTTTCGTGTTGTCATAGCTGCGGCCGCAAAGCCGAAAAAGCGGAAAGAGGCAAGACAAAACTCCCCGCCCTTGCGGAGCGGGGAGACATTTTGTTTTAGTCCAGAGGCTTCATGGTGGGGAAGAGCAGAACGTCGCGGATGGATGCGCTGTCGGTCAGCAGCATGCACAGACGGTCGACGCCGAAGCCCAGACCACCGGTGGGAGCGAGACCGTATTCCAGAGCGGTGACGTAGTCATAGTCGACCTGTGCCTTGCTCTCGGGGTCCAGAGCCTTGCGCTGAGCGACCTGGCTCTCGAAACGTTCACGCTGATCGATGGGATCGTTCAGCTCGCTGAAGGCGTTGCCGAACTCGGTGGCGTTGATGAAATACTCGAAGCGCTCGGTGAAAGCGGGATCCTCGGGCTTTCTCTTTGCCAGGGGGCTGATCTCAACGGGATAGTCATAGATGAAGGTGGGCTGGATCAGGTTCTCTTCAACGAAAGCATCGAAGAACTCGGCGATGATAGCGCCGCGGGTGGGAACTTCGGGCAGCTCAACATGATGCTCCTTGGCTGCAGCAATGGCTTCCTCGTCGGTGAGAATGGTCTCGAAGTCGACACCGGAATACTTCTTGACAGCCTCGACCATGGTCAGGCGCTCCCAGTGGGAGAGGTCGATGGTCTTGCCCTGATATTCGATCTGCAGGGTGCCGCAAACG
>JAFQND010000132.1 GCA_017396055.1 Oscillospiraceae bacterium | reverse complement strand
GCCACCGGATACCGCCTGTGGGAAGAGAGTACCTCCGAGCCGGAACGGCACCCCATGACACCGGAGACCGCCGGACTGCTCAGCCGAGACCGCTCCGGACGGTGGGAGTTTTATGCAGTCGAGCTGTATGACAAAGAAAGGCTGCTCCTTTCGGCCGCAAGATGGGGCACTGAGCTGATGATTTTCCATATTGACGAGGAGCGTACCGCCAGGCTGGCTGAATTCATACAGGAATATGACGAAGTGACAAAGGTGAAAGTCTATCCCATGCCGGAAGAGACCCTCGGCCGCTGGGCAAGGAGGGTCGTATGAAACTGGAAATAACCGGATTTTCTCTGCGGGACACCTTAAACTGCGGGCAGTGTTTCCGCTGGGAGGAACAGCCGGACGGCAGCTTCAAAGGCATTGTAAACGGGAAAAGCATCACCGTCTTTCAGAAAGACGACCTGCTCATTCTGCCCGGAGTTGATGACAGCGAATGCCCTTTCTGGGAGAGGTATTTTGACTTTGGCACCGACTATGCCGCTCTGCGGACGCGGTTTTCTGAAGACCCGACATTGAAACTGGCCTGTGAGAAGGCCGGCGGGATCCGTCTGCTGCAGCAGGACCCGTGGGAGACGCTCTGCTCCTTTATCATCAGCCAGAATAACAACATTCCCCGCATCAAAATGATCATTGCGCGGCTGTGCGAACAGTTCGGTGAACGCACCGAAGACGGCTATGCATTTCCTGCACCCGAAGCGTTGGCCGGCTGTACCGTGGAAGATCTGGCCCCCCTGAAGGCCGGATTCCGCGCAAAATACATTCTGGATGCTGCCCGAAAGGTTGTATCCGGCGAACTGGATCTTCCGGCGCTGAGTGAAATGCCCCTGGAAGAAGCCCGCGCGAAGCTGATGAACATCTATGGTGTCGGTCCGAAGGTGGCCGAATGTGCGCTGCTCTATGGTTTTCACAGGCTGGATGCTTTCCCGATAGACACCTGGATCAAAAAGGCGCTGCAGCGGTATTATCCGGCCGGGTTCCCCGATTTTGCCGAGCCGAAGGGTGTGGCGCAGCAGTTTTTGTTCCACTATATCCGTCTGGAAGACCATGTAATCTGACGCAGAAAAAGAAATATAAAATTATTTTCAAAAAGGTATTGACATTACGATCTCTTTGTGGTATTATAATTAGGCGCTGAGGAACAGCGTTGTTTATATCGCGGAGTGGAGCAGTTCGGTAGCTCGTCGGGCTCATAACCCGAAGGTCGTAGGTTCAAATCCTGCCTCCGCAACCACATCGAAAGCCTTGCTATCATCGAGATGGCAAGGCTTTTTGTTTTGTCTGTCATCTTTTTGGTTCAGACAGAAACAGTCGGTTTCAGACCGGTTTAGATGGGTGGCAAATCGGCGGCATGAGGTAGGGATGGCAGCGGGAGAAAGAACGATAGCAAGAAAAAAGGCCCGGTAACTCAATTATATGCAAATCGTCTTTATCATGATATAATGATACTATCGTACGTTCTTTTGATCATTGAATTATTGGAAAGGCAGGAACATTGACATGAGCAATTCACTCTTCCGCGCATACAGAAGGCTGGTCGAACAGGCATGGATCCCGATCTTTGTGGACGACGCGTTCGATACCGAAATCCTTTTGGAGGGCTGCCGTCTGGCAAAGCTCGACGTCATCGAGTACACCCTGCGCCGCAGAGATGCCAAACAGATCCTCCCCACGTTGAGAGCAAGTCTTCCTGACACGGTCATTCTGATGGGGAGCACCATCGATTCCGAGGAGATCGTACAGGACCTCAAGACACGCTTCCCCCAATTGATGACGCTTTCGGAGCTTGCACCTTACGTAGACGGCTTTGTTTCTATGCTTCCTTATTCCGACGAAACGCTTCAGACCTACAGAAGCACGCATCTTTGTATCCCAACGGCAGAGACCGGCGGTGAAGCACTCCGACAGATCCGAAGCGGCGCATCGGTCATCAAGGTACTCGGTCCCGACCTGTCGCTGTCCAAGCGCCTGCATGCGCTTCCTACCTTCAACTATTGCCCTACCTATGTGACGGGCGGTATTACCGTTGAACGAATGGAGGAAGCCTTTGCTGCAGGCAATATTCTGTGCGCCACGGGCTTTGATGTTTTGCTGAAGGGCGTTGATCCCTCCGCGCTCACGCCCGAGCTGGTCGCTCAGAAGCTTCGCCTCTTTGTTGACACCGCTATCCAAGTGCGCGGCCGCATCTGCCCGGGTCTGAAGGACACCGCCGGTCTCTCGGACGAGGAATTCCGCGCGGCGCTGCCCAATTACTGCCCCATACGCTAAAAGGAGAATCGCTATGGATTCGCATTCGTTTCGTTTTCGTACTCTCCCCGCACAGGCAGAGACGCTCTCTGTCTACAACGCCGAGCATGCTCCCTTTCGCCTTTACGGACTCTATCCCCACAAGCAGGACGGACTTTTTGCTCGTATGCCCAAGGAAATTGCCGGAAAGATCAGCGAAAAGGTTTCTCTGCTTTATACGAATACCGCGGGAGCGCGCCTGCGATTTGCCACCGATTCCCGTACGATCGCCGTCGGTGCGGTCTATCCGCCCATGACCTTCCCGTCTGAGAGAAGTGTGGCTCTTTCGGGTGCGGGAGCATGCTGCTTTGACCTTTACGTTGACGGCGCACACTGTCAGGTCATGTCTCCTGCCGGACTGATCCAGCGCGGAAGCGTGATGAGCTATGAGCTTTCGGACGGGCAGTATGAATCCGCGGTCTCTTTCGAAGAAAAAAGGATGCGGCAGATCACCCTTTGCTTTCCGTCTTTTGTCAATATCAGTGATCTGTTTATCGGGCTTGACAAGGATGCCGTCCTGACCGAAGGCACACGCTACGTCAACGCTCTGCCCGTTGTCTTTTACGGCTCATCGATCACACAGGGCGCCTGCGCATCCCGTTCGGGCAACACCTATCCCAACATTTTATCCCGCCGCTTTTCCTTTGACTATATCAACCTCGGCTTTGCGGGCGCCTGTAAGGCAGAAGAACCGGCTATCGACTATCTGTGTTCGCTGCCCATGCAGCTTCTTGTGTACGATTACGATCACAACACTCCCTCTGTGGAATTTTTGAGGGAGACACACTTGCGGGGCCTGAGAAAATTGAGAGAAGCGCACCCCGATCTTCCGATCGTCCTGCTCTCCAAGCCGAACCAGCACAACGGCAAAGAAGAAGCGATCCGAAGAATGCGCGTCATTGAAGAAAGCTATCGGGCACTGCAAAAAGAAAGCGCCGCTCCCGTTCATTTCATCGACGGTCAGCAGATCTTTGAGAGCCATGATCGCGAAATGATGACGATGGACAACACACATCCCACCGATCTGGGCTTTTACTGCATGGCAGAGGCGCTCTCGGATGTGTTCAAGCTTTATTTTTAATTTGTCTTCAGCAGCCTGCTGCAGGCAGTTTTTCCACTGGGTTTTCCGGGAACCCGCCTGCCTCTCCCCACAAGAAAAGAGCACAGCCGAAAATGGCTGTGCTCTTCGTTTTTCATCCCGCTCACTTCAGCGGAAGCCAGATACGCATCTGATTGATGCCGCGGTTGCCCCACATGAAATAGGGAATCAGTTTCAGCTCGCTCTCCTCTTCACGGTATTCGTCGGTGAAGTAAAGGGCATCGGGATCGTCGGGAACAAGGCGGGTGCCCTTTACGCTGACAGTAAATACCTTTCCGAGATCATCCGCAGCCGCACAGGCAAAACCGCCGATCTCCGCCGCCGTCTCACAGTTCAGCCGGAGCGAAGAGGCATCGGCAGAAAAGCTGAATACCTCGCCGCCGTTGTCGGCGCCTTCTGCACAGTAAACAATGGGACCTACCGTCACGGCACCGAGTCCGCTGTCTCTGGCGACGCGGATGTTGGCACGGTTCATCTTCGGAGTCATGTCCAGCTTCAGTTCAAGGACATCGCCTTCTCTGACATTCAGGTAATAATAACCGTCTTTATACTCGCCGGGCATCGAAACGGTATAGTTTTTCCGCGTGAAGGCGGGAATATGCACAGCCAGACGGGTCCCGCCCGAGAGGACTTTGTACCGCACCGTATCGCCGAAGGGATAGGCCGTTTCCACCTCGATCTCGACATCAGAAAGAGTCAGCTTGCCTGCTGCGAACATATTGGAGTAAAGAACGCCGTCCTCCTGATCCCAGAGATATTTCGAGACGGAAGTGAGCAGCCGGGCTGCATTGGGCGGACAGCATGCACAGGGGAACCAGCCGGGTCTCTGGGGCAGATCGTGGCGATGGGTGCATATCACGCCGGAGGAACCGGGAATCACTTCCAACGGATTGACATAGAAGAATTTTGTACCGTCCAGCTCGATGCCCGCAAGGACAGTATTATAAAACGCCCGCTCCATCACGTCTGCAAAATGGCCGTCCCGCTTCAGCTTCAGCATTTTCGAAGCAAAGAAGATCAGTGCGATAGAAGCACAGGTCTCGGCATAGACCGTATCGTTGGGCAGATCGTAATCGGTCGAGAATGCTTCACAGTGGGCAGTGGAGCCGATGCCGCCGGTGATATACATCCGGCGTTTGGAGATGCTTTCAAACAGCCTGAAGCAGGCTTCGGTCAGTTCGGGTTCTTTGGTGACGGCGGCGATATCCGCCATGGCAGTATAAAGATATGCCGCGCGGACCGCATGACCGACCGCATCGGGCTGTTCTCTTACCGGAAGGTGGTTCTGCTGATATTCTCTGTTGGTGGGATCATTTCCCCAGATATTCCAGCTGCGCTTTTCTCTTTCTTTGATATAGAAATCGGGATCCACGCCGCGGACATTGATGAAGTGCTCGGCCAGCTCTTTATACCGATCATTGCCGGTGGCGCGCCAGAGCCGCATCAGTGCGAGTTCAACTTCGGGATGGCCGGGATAACCCTCGGCGCCCCCGGTGATAAAATGCCGGTACCAGAAGTCGGCGTTCTTTTCCATAACGCTCAGGAGCTTGCGGTTGCCGGTTGCCTCATAGAGCGCTACCGAAGCCTCCATCATATGACCGGCGCAGTAAAGTTCATGACCTTCCAGAAGGTTGGTGACCTTTCTTTCGGGATCTGTCAGCGTGTAATAGGTATCCAGATAGCCGTCCGCTTCCTGTGCGCCGGCGATCAGATCGCAAAGCTCGTCAATGCGGCTTTCCAGTTCGGCATCGGGCTTGATCAGCAGGGAATATGCAGCGGCTTCGATCCATTTGGCCACGTCGCTGTCCTGAAATACCATGCCGAAGAATTCGCCGGTCTTCTCACCCGTTCTCAGCAGATCGGCGGCATTGCGGAAATTGTCGATCGCATGGCTTGGTGCAACGCCCTCTACCCTGTCGTTGAGCACGTCTTCCTGAAAAGGGATCACCGTATCACAGAGAAGACGGGCATAGTGCGGAATCAGGCCTTCGGTCAGTTTGAAATGCTGGATCATACAAAACCTCCGTTCTGGCGGCATATTTCCAAAAGATGTGCCGTGGTTATGACTAAATTATAGCTTAAAAAAAAGACAGTTGTCAATTGCCGTTTCGAAAGACGGGACAGCATGGGGGAGATTCGCATTATGTGTCAATAAATGCCCCAAAATTTCTCTATATATGCTATATCCCAATCTATAATACATTTTCAATCCAATATCATTTGATTTTCTAACAAATAAATCAATATAATAT
>JAFQND010000131.1 GCA_017396055.1 Oscillospiraceae bacterium | reverse complement strand
CGCTGCTTCGGCCTGGAGAATCTCGGCGGTCTGCCTGCTGTACCCGGTCAGGTATCGGAACAGGCTGCTCTTCTGGAGGAACAGCTGGTGCTTCCCGAAGAAAATCTGCCGGACGAGCCGCAGGAGTGATCCTTCCGAAAGGAGAATGCCTATGGCATGGCTGATCATACTGCTCATCCTGGTCCTGCTTTTGAGTCTCAGTATCGTTGTCGGAGTGGAGAAGAAAAACGGTGTGCTGACCGTCTGGACGGGTTATGGTCCTTTTCGGAAAAAGATCCTGCCCGCGCCGCCGAAACCGGAGCTGACTCCGGAGGAACAGGCGGAAGCCGACCGCAAAGCAGCTGAAGCAGAAGCCAGAAAAGCAAATAAAAAGGCGGCCAAAAAAGCGGCTGCCGAAAAGAAAAAGCAAAAACAGGCTCAGAAGGCCGAGAAAAAATATCAGAAGGCGGCAGCCCGTGCTGCCAAAAAGGGCAAGGTTCTCAAAAAGGTGGAACAAGAGGAGAAAAAACGTACTCCCGGCGATATCCTCGGTCTTGTCCGGATCGGCATGGCCGCACTGGAAGGTGTTTTTCCGCCCATCGGAAAGATTCTGACAGGTTTTCGTGTTACCGATCTCAGACTGTACCTGCGGGTAGGCGGACCGAATGCCGCACAGACGGCGATCAAATACGGTCAGCTTAATGCTTATATCCACGGCGGACTTTGTGCTGCCAAAAACTTTGTTCATATCGGAGTAAAGGATATCGGGATCGGCTATGATTTTCTCGGTACCGGTATCACCGAAGAGTTTTCTTTCAAAGTCAAGCTGCGGCTGGGCCGTATTCTGGGACAGGTCTTCCGTTTGATCGGACGGGTCATCGTCAGAGTGGTCCGTGCCTTTATCAAAAATATGAAATCGAAAAGCGGTGCATCCGCTTCCGCCAAACAGGAGGTATAAACGATGGCAGAACATAACTCCCATGCGCTCATGGGCATCACCATGGAAAAGATCAAGGAAATGGTCTCGACCGATCAGGTCATCGGCCAGCCTATCACCATGCCCGACGGCATCACGATCCTTCCGGTCTGCAAGGTCAGCTATGGCTTTGCTTCCGGCGGCTCCGATCTGCCCACCAAGTCGCAGAAACAGGTCTTCGGCGGCGGCGGCGGTGCCGGCATCACCATGGAACCGGTGGCATTTCTCGTTGTCAAAGAGGGCAATGTCCGTCTGATGCAGATTTCCTCTTCCTCCAATACGGTGGACAAGGTAGTCGACGCAGTGCCCGATGTCATTGATAAGGTTTCCGGTTTTGTCGCCAAGGCGAAGGAAAAGAAAGCAGCAGATACCCCTGAGGAATAAGGTCTTATCCACCCGTTTTCCGCATAAGATGCGAAGACGGGTGGTGTTTTTTATGTGGAAAAAATTATTGGCGGCGGTTTTGGGCTGTTTTTTTGTATGTACATTGTTTCCGGTGAAAAGCTTTGCTCTGCCGGTGCCGGAAATATCCGCGTCGGCAGCGGTGCTGATGGAATTTTCGGAGGGAAGAGTGCTCTATGGAAAAAACGAGCATGCCTCCATGACCATGGCAAGCACGACCAAGATCATGACAGCGCTCCTCGCTCTGGAGACGGGAAATCCGGATGAGGAATTTATCGTTGATCCCGATGCCATTATGGTGGAGGGCACCTCCATGGGCCTGCAGAAAGGGGACAGGGTGACGCTTCGCACACTCGTCTGCGGGATGCTGCTGGCAAGCGGCAACGATGCTGCCAATGCTGCTGCCGTGCGTATCGCCGGATCCCTTTCGGAGTTTGCCGTACTGATGAATGAACGGGCGGCACAATTGGGTATGACCGGCTCTTCTTTTGTGACACCTTCCGGTCTGGACGCACAGGGGCATTACTCCACCGCTTATGATATGGCAAAGCTTGCCTGTGCCGCGCTGAAAAACGAAGATTTTCGCTCTGTCTGCAGCCGGAGCTCCATGAAAGTATCCTTCGGCAATCCGCCTGCCGACCGCTGGTTTTCCAATCACAACAAACTGCTGGAAACTTACGAGGGCTGCATCGGTGTCAAGACCGGCTTTACCAAACTTTCGGGACGGTGTCTTGTTTCGGCTGCTGAGCGGGATGGAGTAACGCTTGTCTGTGTGACACTGAAGGATCCCAATGACTGGGATGATCACAAAGCTCTTCTCGATTGGGGTTTTTCTCAGGTGGAACGGGTGGAGCTGAAAGCGGACCTTACAGGAGAGACCATTCCCATAACCGGAGGAAAACTGCCTGCGACCACCGTTTTGCAGGGGGAAGAGCTTTCGGTCGTTCTGCCTGTGGGGGAGCGGGAGAAACTGCAGAAAAAGATTTTGCTGCCTGCTTTTCTTTATGCGCCGGTCCGGGCGGGGGATGTCATCGGCGAGATAAGATGGTATCTGGGCGAAGAGATGCTCCGTTCGTCACCTCTGCTGGCCGGCAGTATCTCGGAGATCGACACGGCTCTGAAAACGTCCTTCCGGCAGAAAGTAAGAGGATGGATTTACAGGTTGTTTCATTGATCGTTGACAAATCGCTTATTCTTTGCTATACTGTAATCGCACGGAGGGTAACACCTCTACTATTGGCAGAGCAGCCGCTTATGGCTGCTCTTTGTCTTTTTCAGGAGGTTTTGGTATGAGCGATATTTATTCCTATTACGAACAATATGATGAGCGTACCCGGCTTACCCGTGACAGGCTCCATCGGAGTGAATATCTCGTCACAATGCATCTGCTGAATAAATATCTGGGTGACAAACCTCTGAAGATCCTTGATTGCTGTGCCGGCTGCGGAATCTATGCCGAAGCACTGGCAGAAAGGGGACATATCGTCACCGCGGGTGATCTGATTCCCGGACATGTTGCCTATATGAAAGAGTGCTGCACTGGTCTTGCTGAAATCTATGAGGGCAGCGTCTGCGATCTTTCCCGTTTTGCAGACAGGAGTTTCGATGCCGTGCTGAATTTCGGCGCGCTGTATCATTTGCAGGATCCGGCTGAACGGGAACTTGCTGTCCGTGAATGTCTGCGGGTGCTGAAAGCGGGCGGGATTTTTGCGTATACCTATCAGACTTTAGGCGCCATGCTGTTAGGAAGTTACTGGGAAGCTGTCCGCAGTCCGGAAGCAGAACGGCGTGCTGCCCTTTACCGAGAGATGGAGGAGAGTCGCATGACCCACTGCCGCGGCATCTTTTACGGCATGGTGCCCGAAGAGATCAGGCTCCTCGCCGATGAACATGACCTGATCCGGCTGACCGATGCCAACACCTATCCCGTATTTTATCCCTTCTTCCGGGAGATCGATGCCATGAGTGAAGAGGAATACGCCCGCTGGCTTGAGGGTTGTATCCTGACCTGCGAGGATGAAAATGCCGCCCGGAATTGTATGCACGGCCTCTGGATCGGTCAAAAGTCCTGAACCGGATACATCCCAAAAGTTTTTGAGGATTCTTAAGGGACTTGGGGCGGTGCCCCAAAAAACAAGAAAAGAGCCGGTTGATCCGGCTCTTTTCTTACCAGATGAAAGGCATCAGCCGCCATCTTACTTTCTGTTTATATTCCCTGTAACCTGTCAATCCTTCTTCCAGGACCTTTTCTTCGTTCAAGATCCGCTTTATGGTCACGACAGGATAGAAAAGAAAGATCACAAAAGACGGAAGGGAACCCAGCACCAGCGGCATCGAAAGGAAGAGCCAGATCGTCACCGCATACATCGGATGTCTGACGATACCGTAAAGACCGGTGTCGACGACCTTCTGTCCCTGCTGTACTTCCACCGTCCGGGAGAGCCAGGCATTTTCCCGCATGACTTCGGCATATAACCCGTAGCTGACCAGCATGATTACCGCCGCTGTGACAGTGACCCAGAGGGGGAGGGAGGTCCATCCGAACCGATGATCCAGTCCCGCAACGATGAATCCCACGGGGAATCCCAGCGATGAAAGTCCGATGACTTTTTTCTGTTCAGACTCTTTTTCTTTTACGTTCAGCCGTTTTTCCAGAAGTGACGGAGCTTTTACGAGAAGCACGATGCCGAGCAGCAGCATCGGCCCGAACAGAATGCCGATAAACAGCCATCCCCCGGGATAGCGGAATGTCCCCGCCGGCAAAAACAGGAGAAGCCCCACCAGGATAAGTCCCGCAAGGTATTTTGTCAGAGCCCGCAGCCAGAGTTTTTTCATTGTCACACACCTCCGCTTGTTGGTCAGTTTCATGTTAGCATGGGCCAATGCACCTGTCCATACGCAGATTTTACAAAGAAAGAGCTGTTTCTTTATTGCTTCTGCCTTCGAAATATGGTACAATAACAATGTATGCAAATGTATGCGAACATCCCGCCGTGAGGCGGCAGGCCTTCGGGCAGAAAGGATTTTTATGGAAGAAGCAAGACTGCAAAAGATCATTGCTGACAGTGGTTACTGCTCCCGCAGACAGGCAGAGGCACTGATCGCTGATGGCAAGGTCAAGGTCAACGGCCGTCCCGCACAGGTAGGACAAAAGGCTGTTCCCGGCAAGGATATCATCACTGTTGACGGCGAGCGCATCGCCAGCCCCAAGAAAAAACAGAACATCTATCTGATGCTCTACAAACCCCGCGGCTATCTGACCGCTATGAGCGATGACCGCGGCCGCAAATGCGTCACCGAACTGGTGGCCGATCTGGAAGAGAGAGTCTATCCCGTCGGAAGGCTTGACCTGAACTCTGAGGGCATGCTGCTGTTTACCAATGACGGCGACTTTGCCAATGCCATGATGCATCCCTCTCATCAGATCCCCAAGACCTATCGTGTTACCGTCCGGGAAAAGGTCACCGAGGAACATCAGATCAGCCTCAGCACCGGCGTTGAGATCGACGGCTATATGACTTCTCCCGCCACTGTCCGGGTGGTCACCGAAGAGGATAACCGCACCGTTCTGCTGATCACCATCACAGAAGGCCGCAACCGTCAGATCCGTAAGATGTGCGAAGCTGTCGGTCTGACCGTAGCAAGACTGAAGCGCATTTCCATCGGCTCGCTGAGAATGGGCATGCTGCAGCCCGGTGAGTACCGGATGCTGACCAAAGAAGAAGTCGATGCCCTTTATGAAACTGCCCGCCGCAAGGGCGGCCAGCCCACCGCAAAAGAGTCTGCTTCCAGAGCGAAGCCCCGCTCCGCATCCTTCGGCAGACAGCAAAGGAGGGGACGATAATGCTCTTTATGCGTCCGATGCGCAGCACCGACGATTTCGGTCTGCCCGGTCCCGAGAGCGGTAGCCTTTATTTTCTCGCTCTGGATGAGGACAAGCTGGTCGGCTGGTGCCGTTACCGCAGACTGCCCTGGGTCGTAAAGATCGAGGAGTTCAACGATGGGGGAGACCTTGTCCTGCTGGACGGTCTTGTCCGCGCTGTCTTCAATGCCATGTATGAAAGCGGTGTCGACCGCGCCGAGATGGGCGAAAAGGTCGAACTTGCCCGTCTTGCTGCTCTGGGCGTTCCGCTGAACGGGACAAACTGCGTAAATTCCATCGACGATTTCCTGAATAATTGTAAGAACTGCAAAAAGTTCGGAAATCTCTTGTGATTTTTTTCACGGTGTAGTATAATATACTGGGTGAATTTGAGGCTCCGTGTTCTTTTACCGTCAGAAGTAAAGGAAAACAGCACTCGGATTCTCTGTATGATGAAAAGCCGGACGGACCGCATAAACGGAAAGAACGGCTCAGTACATAGAATGGGGGCAATATAATGAACTTACAGGCCAAGCTTGCAAAGCTTGAGGAAGTCAAATCCGCATGCCAGACCGCCTCTCCCGCCAGAGAACGGATCACCGCTTTCTTTGATGAAGGTACCTTCGTTGAGATCGATGGTTTCGTTGCCTGCGGCAGCGAGGGCGTAGGCGTTATCACCGGCTACGGCTCTGTAGAAGGCAGCATTGTTTATGCTTTCTCTCAGGACGTCACCACCATGGGCGGTGCCGTTTCCAAGGCTCATGCTGAAAAGATCGCCAAGCTTTATGATCTGGCTGTCAAAAACGGTGCACCTGTTGTCGCTATCTTCGACTCCAACGGTGCCAAGATCTCTGAAGGTCAGGAAGTTCTGGCCAGCTACCAGAAGATCCTCTCTCTGTCCAACAATCTTTCCGGAGTCGTACCTCAGGTCGCCGTCGTTGCAGGCAGCTGTGTCGGCATCAGCGCTATGATGGCTGCTTCTGCTGATATCGTTGTCATGGCTGAGGATGCCGAGCTGTATCTCACCGCCGGTACCGATGCTTCCGCCAAGGCTTGTGCCGACAAGGGCGTTGCTCATGTTGTATGTGCCGATGCCAAGGCTGCTGTTCTCAAGGCCCGCGAGATCGTCTCCGTACTGCCTCTGAACAATCTGTCCATCGCTCCTGTCAGCGAAGGCGCTGCATCTGCTGCTGAAGTCAAAGTCTGCGCTGAACCCGCTGCTCTGGCCGAGGCTGTCTGCGATGCAGGTTCCGTCATCGAGCTGAAGGCTGATTTTTCCAAGCACGTTTACACCGCTCTCGCCACCATCGGCGGCAGCACTGCCGGTGTTGTTATCGTCAAGGGCGCTCTGTGCCCCACCTGCATCCGCAAGCTGACCTCCTTTGTCCGCTTCTGCGACAGCTTCAGCCTGCCTGTTGTCACCTTTGTTGACACCGAAGGCTTTAAGGAAGGCACCTGCCCCGCTGCAGCTGCTTCTCTGTCCGCAGCTTATGCTGATGCTACCACTGCCAAGATCACCGTTTATACCGGTGATGTGATCGGCGCTGCAGGCGTTGCCTTTGCTGCTGCCGACTTCCGTATCGCATGGCCCACCGCTGTTATCTCTGCTCTGGCTCCTGCCACTGCCGTTGAGTTCTTCTGGCATGACAGACTGGCCGGCGCCGAAAACACCGCTGCCCGCCGCGCTGAGCTGGAAGAGGAATACAAGGACACCGAGGCAAGCCCCTTCGAGGCTGCCAAGGCCGGTATGGTCGAGGACATCGTCGCTCCCGAGGTCACCAGAAATGTTCTGATCGCCGCTCTGGACGCTCTGGCTTCCAAGCGCGTTTCCAGACTGCCCAAGAAGCATTCCTGCTGATAAAAACGCATCGACAAATTTTGTATAGAAAGGTTTTGTAATCAT
>JAFQND010000130.1 GCA_017396055.1 Oscillospiraceae bacterium | reverse complement strand
GCCCTGTACCACGATGGCAGAACTGAGAGGTTTTCTGGATGATCTGCCCCAGGTACGCTTTACCTTTGACACTGGAAACTTCCGCCGCAGCTGTGAAGACGTCATGGAAGGGTATGCACTCTTAAAAGATCGTCTGAGCCATGTTCATCTGAAAGACCGCACACTTAGCCCCCTGACCGAAGGTGACAAAGGACTTACCGCTGATGACGGTACTGTGCTGTATCCTGCCCCCGTGGGAGGCGGCTCCTTCCCCATCCGGGAATGTATCGAAATGGTTCTTGCGGAAGGTTATGACGGCTGGTTCTCTGCAGAACATTTCAACAGCGCTGATATGATGGGATATATCCGCCGTTCGGCAGAATTCCTGAAGCAGTTTTGACCAAAGCGCCAACTTTACGATTGTAAATTTGTGCTGAAAGTCATTGACCGAAGTGGAATATTGTAGTATACTTATACCAACTTCAAAAGCTTCTCCTTTCTCTCCCATAAATGAAAAGACCGCCTGTTCCCGTATGCAGGCGGCCTTTTCATTTTCACATCATATAGCGAAGAACCGCTTCAGCAACACCGTCTTCGTCATTGGAGAGTGTGATCACATCAGCGACCGCTTTGAGTTTATCGTTTGCATTCGCCATGGCAACGCCCAGGCCGGCGAAATCGACCATCGAAATATCATTGAAGCCGTCACCGCAGGCAGCCAGTTCTTCACGGGCGACACCCGTATATTCCAGAAGCTTGCTGAGAGAGTAAGCTTTATCGACGCCATTGGGCATGATCTCAAGGAAAAAAGGTTCCGAACGATAAACATTCAGATGAGGAAGTGCCTCACGGAACTTGGGTTCCACCTCGGCCATATAATCTCCGTCGCCTACCAGCAGGCATTTGGGAACAGGACTGTCCACTGCTTCGGTGAAGGAAGGAACGAATTTCGAACCGATGAGGTTGATCTTGCCCTCCAGCTCCACATAGGGATTCTCAGGGTTTTTGGTGATGATGCCGCCGTCTTTATAGGTGAGGACTGTGATATAATACCTGTCAGCCAGCTCCTCCACAAGAGGAATGCTCTCCATAGGCAGAGTCTGTTCAAAAACGATCTGCCCGGTGGTCATATCAAAAATACGGGCACCGTTGAATGCCAGAACAAAGCCGCCGTATTTTGCGATCTCCAGTTCTTTTGCAAGGTGAAGGATTCCTTCGGTGGGCCGGCCGGATGCCAGTACAAGACGCAGACCGGCTTTCTGGGCAGCAAAAAGGACTTCTTTGGTTTTCGGGGTAATGATCTTCTGGGAATTGGTCAAAGTGCCGTCGAGGTCGAGAGCAAGAAGTTTATATTTCATGAGAAAGCTCCTTTTCATTCGATATCTGTTTCTATTATACCTGAACCACAGGCAACGGTCAAAGGAAAATATGATATTTTTGGGACTTTGATAAAAAGCAAGAAGCGTTCTCACTGAAATTGACGGCGGGGTGTTCTTTTTTTACAGAATGTGGTATAATCAAAACAGCAACAAGCAAAGGAGGTCCGCCATGGGTCCGTCATCCTTTCCGCCCCTGTGCGGCGAAGATGCCCGCATCCTTATTCTTGGTACCTATCCCTCCCCTCTCTCGTTTGAGAGCGGATTTTACTATGGCCATCCCCGAAACCGGTTCTGGCCGCTGCTGGCGGAACTTCTGGAAGAGACAACTCCTGTGACCACTGAGGAGAAAAAGACACTGCTCATCCGGAATAAAATTGGTCTGTGGGATGTATTGGACAGCTGTGATATCGTCGGCGCATCAGACGCCAGTATCCGCAATCCCGTTTATCACGATGTTCACGGTCTGCTGGCAGAGAGAAACATCAAGGCGGTGTTTTTCAATGGTGCGCAGGCAGAAAAGCTCTTTCTGAAACAGAAGCGGGAGCTGCCGATCCCCTCTTTCCGTTTGCCGTCGACAAGTCCGGCAAATGCTGCTTTTTCGATGGAAAAGCTTTACCAGGAATGGGGAATCATCCTGGATGCACTCAAAAACGACTAAAAACAAAGGAGAATCACATATGCAGAAGATTTTTACCGACCGCAGAAAAGCATTGATGGACCGGATGGAGCCCTGCACCGCCGTTTTCATTTTCTCGGGCAAAGCACCCATGCGTTCACAGGACGAGAGCTATTCCTTTGTCGTTGACCGGAGCTTTTATTATCTGACCGGTATCGACCGGGAAAACATGACTCTGATGCTGAAAAAATCCGCTGACGGCGAAATGGACGAGACCCTCTTCATTGAACCCTACAGTGAATTCCTCGCCAAATGGGTCGGCGGCCGGATGAAAGCTGAAGAAGCTACTGAAGTAAGCGGCATCAAAACCATCCGCTATGTGGAGGATTTTCCTTCTGCTCTCAACCGCCTTATCTCCTCCTTCCAGGGGCTGGGGCAGCTTAAAGTTGGCATGGATTTCTGGCGTTACAGCGAAGATCAGACCGATACTCCCGCTCATAAGCTTGCAAAAACGCTGCAGGAACGTTATCCTGCAGCGCAGATCATCGACATCAGAGGTGATCTTGCTGCATTGAGAATGATCAAAGATGAGCATGAGATCGAAGAGATGAAGAAAGCCCAGACTGCTACTGCCAACGCAGTCAGAGCCATGCTGCGTCATGCCAGACCCGGTATGAACGAAGCAGAACTGGAAGGTGCTTTTGACTTCTCGCTGGCCTGCCAGGGTGAACGGGAGCACGCCTTCCCCAGCATCGTCGCCGGCGGTGGAAGAGCAACCGTACTGCACTATGCCGAGAATAATCAAGTAGTCAATGACGGCGAACTGGTACAGATCGACCTCGGCAGCGCCCATGGCCATTACTGCGCTGATATCTCCCGCGCCTTCCCTGTCAACGGCAAATTCACCGAACGCCAGAAGGCAGTTTATGATACCGTTCTGGCCGCACAGGATCTGATCATCAAAAATGCAAAACCCGGTCTGACTCTGCGCGAACTGAACCAGATGGTCATCGATTTTTACGAGAAAGCATTGGCCGAACTGGGACTTCTGAAAGACGGTAAGACTGTCGGTGATTATTATTATCACAGCGTCTCCCATCAGCTGGGTCTGGACACCCATGATGTGACGAATCCCTCTATGGCCAAGCTGCAGCCCGGTATGGTCATCACTGTTGAACCCGGCCTGTACATTGAAGAAGAAGCTATCGGTATCCGCATCGAAAACGATGTACTGATCACGGAGGACGGATGTATCGACCTGTCGGCTGATCTGGAAAAGACTACCGAAGAGATCGAGAATCTGATGGCAGCAAAATAAATCAAAGTAAAAACCCCGGCCGCAGCAAAGCGGTCGGGGTTTTTCAACAAAAGAAAACTGTTTATTCTGTCTCGATACCGACAGCGGCAAGATCAGCGGGGTCGATAGGACGGCCGCGGAAATAGGTTTTGAGGTCGCGCTCATCGATGGGGCGTACGACACGGCAGGGATTGCCGTAAGCAACCACATTGGCGGGGATATCTCTGGTGACGATACTGCCGGCACCGATAACCGTATTATCACCGATGGTCACGCCGGGCAATACCACAACGCCAGCACCCAGCCAGCAGTTACGACCGATGTGAATGGGCAGATTATACTGATATACCTTCTCACGAAGAGCGGGCAGAACGGGATGACCGGCAGTGGCAAGAACTACATTGGGACCGATCATCGTATAATCGCCGATGTAGATATGGGTGTCATCCACCAGAGTCAGTGCAAAGTTGGCATAAACACCTTTACCCAGATGAGTATGATGACCGCCCCAGTTGGAATGAAGCGGAGGCTCAATATAGCAGCCTTCGCCAATTTCGGCGAACATCTTTTTCAGCAGTTCTTCCCTCTTTTCGCCTTCAGAGGGACGGGTGGCATTGTAATCATACTGCAGCTCCAGACAGGCGCGCTGTGCGGCGGCCAGTTCCTCATCGGCACAAGTGTAAAGGTCTCCGGTATGAAGTTTATCCCGATTATTCATAAACAGTCAGCTCCTTACAGCAAAATGAAAAGGGCAAGCCCGACGGCCTGCCCTTTTTTGAGAAATTATTCCTCGCTCTTTTCCTCGGCTTCGACGGGAGCCTCTCCAGCAGGAGTTTCCTCAATAGAAATTTCCTCGACAGGAGTTTCTTCAGCAGGAACTTCTCCGACAAACAGCTCATCGACAGCAGCTTCATCAGCACCGTCCATGGTAACAAAAGCAGGCTCTTCCTTAGCTTTCAGTGCATTCAGTTTGGGCACCTGCAGCTTCATGATCTGGCAGCAGGTAGCGATGAACATGGTACCGATCTGGGGATGAGCACCACGGGGCTCACAGTACAGTACGATATATTCCTGATCCAGACGATTGCGGAGCTCTGCCAGTTTGTCAACCAGCTGCTGAGCGTTCATCTCAACGATGATGGACTTGGTATCAGCACGGTTCATGTAACCCTCTGCCAGAGCCTTGGTAGCGAATACTGCTGCGAAGGGTCTGCCGGCGCGATAACCGGTTGCCAGAGAGAAGGTGCCTGCTTTTGCCTGCTCCATGGTGGTGCCGGCAGCAGTAGCAACATAGT
>JAFQND010000129.1 GCA_017396055.1 Oscillospiraceae bacterium | reverse complement strand
GGCTCTCTTCAAAAGGCTTTTCCGGATAGAAAGCGAAATGAAGTGTGCGTTCTCCGTAGGGCGTGATGCAGACGGTACCGCTGATGCCATCTGCCTGCAGGATATTTCCGGCCATTGTATGAGAAAGGATCCGTTCGGGACAAATCATCTTTATTCTCCTTTGATCTTTTTCCAGTATTCGGCGGCGGCCCGCTCGTTTTTGTTGTCGGCGGGACGGTAGTAGATCCTGCCCACCAGTTCATCGGGCAGGTACTGCTGTTTTACCCATCTGCCGGGATAATCGTGGGGATAGAGATAGTGCTGTCCGGGATTTTTGGTACCGGCGCCGTCCAGATGCTTGTTCTGCAGACAGCGGGGAATAGGCCCGCTCCTGCCGGCTTTCAGATCGGCCATGGCGGCATCGATAGCGGCTTCGCCGGTGTTGGACTTCGGGGAGGTGGCCACCAGGATCACTGCGTCGGCCAGCGGGATGCGCGCTTCGGGAAGGCCCACCTGCATGGCGATGTCACAGGCGGATTTGACGATGGGGATGATCTGAGGATAAGCCAGTCCCACATCCTCACAGGCACAGACCATCAGTCTGCGGCAGGCAGAGATCAGATCTCCCGCTTCCATCAGTCTTGCAAGATAGTGGATCGCCGCATCGGGGTCGCTGCCCCGCATGGATTTCTGAAAAGCCGAGAGGATGTCATAGTGTTCGTCGCCGTCCCGGTCATAGCGCATGGCACTGCGCTGGGCCAGTTCTTTTGCCCTGGCGAGGGGAACGAGGCGGGTGCCGTCTTCCTGACGGTCAGCGGAAAGGGCCAGCAGCTCTACCGTGTTGAGCGCCTTTCGTACATCGCCGCCGCAGGCCAGTGCCACATGGGAGAGTACGCCGTCCTCCAACGTGATCTCGGCA
Source organism: Oscillospiraceae bacterium (assembly GCA_017396055.1). Lineage (GTDB taxonomy): Bacteria > Bacillota > Clostridia > Oscillospirales > Ruminococcaceae > Faecivivens. The sequence goes on along the minus strand of JAFQND010000129.1, from coordinate 16,366 downwards.
TCCAGTTCTTCCGAAAGGATCGAAAATGCCCGTGTGACAGCCTTTTCCACCTCTTCCTGCGGCACCTGTTTGAACTCAAAGACGGTACACCGGCTGAGAATGGCGTTGTAAATATAAAAATAGGGATTTTCCGTCGTGGAGGCGATCAGGGTGATCCGGCCGTCTTCAATGAACTCCAGAAGAGACTGCTGCTGCTTTTTGTTCAGATACTGGATCTCATCCAGATAAAGCACCACGCCGCCGAAGCCGCTTAAAGTATTCAGATCATCCACCACGGCGCGGATATCGGCGATGGACGCGGTGGTTCCGTTGAGCTTGTGCAGTTTTTTGCCGGCCTTGTCGGCGATGATACGGGCGACGGTGGTCTTGCCCACGCCGGAGGGACCGTAGAAGATCATATTGGGGATTGAGCCGCTCTGCACGATTCGTGCGAGGGCACCGTTTTCGCTGAGCAGGTGGCGCTGTCCGACGACCTGTTCGAGGGTTTTGGGGCGGAGCCGGTCCGCGAGGGGAGATGCCATCGTTCCCACTCCTTTCGTCTGGTGCTTTTATTGTACACTTTTTTGAGTCCGATGTCTAGCCGAAAGTCGGCGGGCATAAAATGAGATATCGTCAAAAATGTATGGTTCATTTTGTGAAACATTTTCGGCAAAGTTTCGGGATAAAACTTGCCTTTCCGGCTTCAACGTGTTAAAATATAGTCGATAAACGGCGCTTAGCGTCAATTTGAGGAGGATTATTTATGAGCACTTCTGATCCCAATGCAAAACTGTATTCCATTCTGGCCTATATCGGTATTCTGTGGATCGTTGGCCTGCTGGCTGCAAAAGACGATGTTTATGTTAAATATCATGTCAACCAGGGTCTGATCCTGTTCCTGCTGGGTGTTGCCGGCGGTATTGTCGGTGTGATTCCGATCCTCGGCACCATCGTTTCTGTTGTCGTCAGCGTTTTCTGTTTCGTATGCTTCATTCTGGGTATCGTCAACGCCGTCAAGGGTGAGATGAAGCCCCTGCCCATCATCGGCAAGTTTGAGCTGATCAAATAATCGTAAATCGATTGTCAAAGAGAGCAAATCTTCGGGTTTGCTCTCTTTTTAGGAGGATAATCAATTATGACCAGCACCGAGCGCGTCCGAAATACCATCCTCGGCCTGCCTGTCGACCGTCAGCCGGTCTATGGTTGGGTGGAAGCAAACCTGAAAGAACCTATCACGAAGGAATTCGGTTCGGTAGAAGCTTTTGAAGATCACTATGAATTTGACGCTGCCCATATTTTCGGCGGGCCGTCTTTCTATAAACAAGAGCTGATCGACCGGCTCAGAGCGGAGAATGAAGAACTGACCCCCGACCTGCTTGTGGATGAGGATCTCTTCACCGATCCCGATGTTCCTGCCGATTATGAGAATATTGCCCGCGCGATCGCGTTTCATAAAGAGCGGGAGCGTTTCTGTTATGTACAGACTCCGGGATTTTTTGAAGCCTTCAACAGTATCTTTCCCATCGAGGAGCATCTGCTCTGGATGGCCATGTATCCCGATGAACTGGGCGAACTCTATGCCAGACTGGCCGAATGGACGATCCGTTTTATCGACCGCTGCATCGATGCGGGAGCCGATATGATCCACATCTCTGACGACTGGGGCGCACAGAACGATCTGATGTTCAGCCCCGCCCTCTGGGAACAGCTGATCTTTCCCAATATGAAAAAGCTGGTGGATCACGTGCACCGCAGAGGCGTGTTCGCCAGCCTCCATTCGGATGGCTGTGTCCGCAGAGTCACCGACGGTATCGTGCGTATCGGCTTTGACCTGGTTCATCCCTGGCAGGAAAGCGCCGGCATGGATTATGATCTCTATCTGGAAAAATACAGCGATAAATTCGCTATTCTCGGCGGTGTCTGTGTTCAGACCGCGCTGGGACTTCTGCCGCAGGACCGCCTTGAGAAAGAGATCCGCCGGGTATTCGGCCTTCTCAAGGGAAAACGCTGGGTCTGCTGCACCACCCATTATGTACAGGACCACTGTTCGATGGAAGACCTGAAATTTGCGTTCGATCTGATCTATCGGCTCGCAAGAGAATAAAAACTGCCCCGATCCAGCGCGGACCGGGGCTTTTCTCATTCGGTTTCCTGTTTTTTCTCTGCGTCGGGGAAGGCCCAGCCGTCAAAACCGCTGCGCCTTAATGCACCGAACATTCTCAGCTTGAAGCCATCGTTTTCCCGCTCCATCTGTGCGAGGAATTCTTTGGTTTTCTGGCGGTTGGTGTGTCCGTCAGCGGGGCACTTCGATTTGACAATGGGTAGTTCGCACCGCTCTGCCGCTCTTCTGACCTCTTTTTCGGGGGCGAAGACCATGGGACGGATCATCCACAGATCCTTGCGGGAGAGATAGCTTTTGGGCGAGAAGCAGCCGATACGGCCTTCGTTGAACAGATTCATCACAAAGGTCTCGACCACGTCGTCATAGTGATGGCCGAGGGCGATCTTGTTGCAGCCGAGCGCTTTGGCCGCGTCATGCAGTGCGCCTCTTCTCATCTTGGCACAAAGGCTGCAGGGGTTGGGCTCTTTGCGGACATCAAAGACGATGGCGCCAATGTCGGTTCGCTGCAGGTAAAATTCCACGCCCAGTTCTTCGCAAAGGGCAGCGATGGGGGAGTAATCGGTCTCGACACCGCCGAATCTGGGGTCCAGCGTCACAGCGACAATAGAAAAATCGATGCCGATAAACCGTTTCAGCCGGGCGAGTCCTGTCAGCAGCACGACCGAGTCTTTGCCGCCCGATACGCCTACAGCGATCCTGTCGCCGTCCTGGATCATATCGAATTCCTGTATCGCTTTGCGCATATATCCCAACATCCGCTGCATGGTTCATCCTCCAAAAAAATTGCTGTATAGATTATACCCTATATCCCGCCGTCCTGCAAGGAAATTTTCAGAAGTACGCTGCCGGGATAATAATGGGCGAGGATCTCCTGCCAGCTGCTGCCCGCCTGCGCCATGGCTTCGGCTCCGTATTGACTCATGCCCACGCCGTGTCCCTGCCCAAGGGTCATAAAAGTGACCGGGCCTTCACCTGAAGTCACCGTAAAACATGCCGAAGGCAGCGAAAAGATCTCTCTTACCTGCTGGCCGGTACAGGTGATCTGTCCCAGCCTGGCGGTGAGCACCGTTTTGGACGGAGAAGTTTCCGTGACCGTGATCGGCAGCATCGGAACATCTTCATCGGGAAAGTACTTTGCGAGAAGGTCTCTGGCTTCTTTTGCGGAAAAAGTAAACTCCTGCCGGTAAACGGGAGCGCTTTCGTCCGGACTTTTCACCGCTGTCAGACAGGGAACAGCACTGCCCCAGACGATGGCGGCGTCTTCTGTCATTCCGGAAGAACAGCTGTGAAACACAGCCGGCAAAATAGTCTCACCGTCGGATGTCAGAAGCCAGGAAAGCGCTTCTTTTGCGGCTTCGTCCAGAAAGGCTTCCTGTTTTTCAAAGGAATTTGCGTACAGCTCTTTGCGTTCTTTGGCGGTCAGATATCCCTGATGTTTTGCAGGATCATCGGTGAGCACCGGCTGAGCCGGATCTTTTGCCATGACGGTCAGGGCATAGCTGTGTGACGCGACCATCTGTGCGATCAGGGTATCTTTCGAGAAAGAGGCGGGCAGCTCTGCTGCGGCGACCCCTTTCAGGTATTCTTTGGGGGTGATTTTCAATACCCGTCCCGAATCGGTTTTCACAAGCCGGTAATAGGCAGGAGCAGCAGCCTCGGTAAGGGACGCAGACGGTGCTTTGGCAGTATTCTCTGCTTCCTTCGGCCGATCGTGCAGAAGCGGCAGCGCCGGAAGAAGCAGGAATAACAGAAGAAGTATGCAGAATCGGATGAAAAACTTTCGCATAAAAAGTCCCTTTCGATATAAAAATGCAGGAAATTTTTGAATAAATTTCATTATCTGTCAGAAATTACCGAATATCTCTTGACTTTATCGGTGATGTCATGTAATATAGAAACAATCAGCGATTTTCCATTGAAAAAGAGCTGTTCCGTCAGGCGGCCGCTGGGGCCGGACGGATCCATATACTGCATGACAGACCTGTATTTGATGCAGATTACAGATAGACAGGCAAAGCCTGCGGGCAAGTCCTCCCGGAAGGAAAGGGTAATTTTACCATGAAGGATTCTCTGGATATTCTATTCGAGCAATTTAAAAAACATAACTACATTGACGCATCGCTCAATGACAGGTATAATGTAAAGAGAGGCCTGCGTAACAGCGACGGCACCGGTGTGCTGGCCGGTCTGACACAGATCTGCAACGTTCACGGCTATGTCCTCAACGAGGGTGATAAGACCCCTGCTGAAGGCGAACTGACCTATCGCGGTGTTGATGTACGCGATCTGGTACAGAGCTGTGTGGACGAAAACCGCTATGGCTATGAAGAGGTTTCTTACCTTCTGCTGTTCGGCCATCTGCCCAATAAACAGCAGCTGGAGTTTTACCGTACCCTTCTGTCTCAGGCAAGAGCACTGCCCGCTGATTTTGTCCAGGATATGATCCTGAAATCTCCGTCGAGAGATGTTATGAACAAGATCGGCCGCAGCATTCTGTCGCTGTACTCCTATGACGATTTCGCCGAGGAGACCGGCATCGAGGCAGAACTGAAAAAGGCGGTATACATTATCGCCCGTATGCCTACCATCATGGTCAACGGCTATATGGCCAAGATCGGTCATTTTGACAACGAATCCACCTATTTCCATCCCGTGCGTCCCGGTGAGACCATTGCCCAGAGCATTCTGTCCACCCTGCGTATCACGAGAGATTACACCGAGGAAGAAGCACATCTTCTGGATATCTGCCTGATGCTTCATGCCGAGCACGGCGGCGGTAACAACTCCACCTTTGTCTGCCGTGCCATGACCTCCTCCGGCACCGATGCCTATGCGGCTTATTCCGCTGCAGTCGGTTCGCTGAAAGGCTTCCGCCACGGCGGCGCCAACATCAAGGTCACCGAAATGTTTGAGACCGTCAAACAGAGTGTCAGAAACTGGGAGAGCGAAGACGAAGTATCCGATGTCCTGTGGGATATCCTCCAGAAAAAGAAGGGCGACGGTACCGGCCTGATCTACGGTATGGGCCATGCGGTCTATACGCTGTCCGACCCCCGTGCCGTTATTCTCCGCGACAATGCCGAAAAGCTGGCTGATGCCAAGGGCATGCGCGACGAGTTCGAGCTTCTGAAAAAGATCGAACAGCTGACCCCTGTGGTCATGGCCGAGAGAAAGGGTTCTTCCAAGGATATGTGCGCCAACGTCGACCTGTATTCCGGTTTTGTTTACCGGATGCTGGGTATTCCTCAGGAACTGTTCACCCCTCTGTTTGCCACTGCCCGTATGAGCGGCTGGTGCGCACACCGGATGGAGGAATATTCCACCTGCTCGAGGATCATGCGTCCCGCGTACAAAAACGTTGTCAAAAAGAAGACCTATATCCCCATCGACGAGCGGTAACTGCAGTATCAACAGCCTCTGGCTGCCTCTTTGGCGGTCAGAGGTTTTCTGGCTTTTTCTGTGGCTGTACAGGCGGCGGAAAAGAGCTTTCAAATCATCGAAAGGAGGGCGTGCAGAATGAAAAAACTGATGGCCGTACTGGCTGCTGTGATGTTTTTGTGCAGCTCGTGTTTCTATTCCGGCAGTGGTATTGACAGCCTTTTGCATCCCCCCAGACTCAATGACGAACAGAACGATATCTGGCTTGCGCTCCGTCGGACACTGCAGAGCGAAACGATCAAGCTGGTCTACCCCCAGAAAGGCGAGAACCGCTCGGCGATCATGCTGCAGAATCTGGACGGCGAGCCCTCCGATGAAGCGATCGTCTTCTTCCAGCCGACCACCACCTCCACCACTTCTGCACCTCTGCGGATGAATGTTCTCGACAAGGTGGACGGTCAGTGGCAGTCGATGCATGACATCGTACTGGAAGGCACCCAGGTGGAGGATGTAACGGTCCTCAATGTGGGCACCGGCGTTCCGCTGCTGGCCATGGGGCTTTCCTATGCCGGTGAGGGCGGTTCCAGCCTTCTGAAAGTCATCGGCTTTGAAGACGGACTTTTGTCCACCCATTTCAGCCAGTATTACCAGGCAAAGCTGCTTGCTGACCTGACCGGCTCAGGCAGGGACGACTGTCTGCTGATCCAGAGCCGTGAAGCCGAACAGGGCCTTGGCGCAAAAGCCACCTTCTTCCGCTGGGGAGAAGAGGAATACACCGAAGCCGCATCGGTCACGATGAACCCCGAGATCTCGCGTTATGACAGCCTGTCGGCTGGTTATCTGCGCAACGGCGTACAGGCGGTCTATCTGGACTGCTATAAGGGAACCGATCTGATGACCACCGAGATCCTGGCCATTATGGCTTCGGAAGAAAAGGCGTCTCTTGCCAATCTGACCTATGACAGCGAAACGATGACCTCCTTTGCGATCGACCGCCCGGCCGGCGTCCGCTGTTATGACCTGAGCCATGACGGTGTGATCGAAGTTCCGGGACAGCGTGTCATGCCCGGTTATAAAGACGGCGAAGCCGGTTCGATCTATCTGACCGACTGGTATCACTATACCGCAAACGGTTTTGAGCGGCAGCTCTCTGCCTATGTCAGCTCTTCCTATGGTTATCTTCTGCAGTTCCCCGAAAAATGGGTCGGCCGCACCAGTGTCAAGCTGACCACCCAACAGAACGAGCTGCTCTTTTATGAGCATAAATTCGGCAAAGATCCGGTCAAGGCCGAGCTTTTGTATTTCAAGGTGGACAGCCGCAAAAACTGGGAAGCCAAAAAGGCAAATTCCGAATATGAGCTGATCGCCACCCGCGGCCAGCTGGTCTATCTTGCAAAAATCCCCAAAAACGACTCTCCTCTGCGCATCACCATCGCGCAGGTCAAAGAATATTTTTCTCAGATGGTCTGACCTTCGGAAAGGGAGGAACAATTATGAAACGAATCCTGGTTTGTGAAGACGAGGATGTGATCCGCGATTTTGTCGTGATCAATCTGCAGCGTGCAGGTTATACGGTCGTGGATGTCAACAGCGGCGAAAAAGCGCTGCAGGTCTATGATGAACAGGACGGTGATTTTGACATCGCCCTTCTGGATATCACGCTGCCCGGTATGGACGGCTTTACCGTCTGTAAGCGGCTCAGAGAGCGTTCGTCCACCATGGGCATCATCTTTCTTTCGGCCCGTACCCAGGAAATGGATAAGGTCAGCGGTCTGATGCTGGGCGCAGACGACTATGTGACCAAGCCCTTCTCGCCCTCTGAAGTTGTGGCAAGAGTTGATGCGGTCTATCGCCGGGTCTCCATGATGGCCGGCATTTCGCGCGCTTCTGCCGTCATTGAAAGCGGTCCCTTTGTGCTGAATCTGAAGAGCCGCACCCTTTCCAAAAACGGCGAGCCCATCGAGCTGACTCAGGTAGAGTATCAGATCATGGAGCTTCTGATGAAAAACCGCGGCATCGCTCTCGAGCGTGCCCGTATCCTGGGTGAGATCTGGGGCAACCAGGTCTATTCCGATGTCAAGATCGTTGACGTCAATATCCGCCGCCTGCGCATCAAGGTGGAGGATGAGCCCTCTGCACCGGTCTATATTCAGACCGTCTGGGGATTCGGCTATAAATGGGGCCTGGAATGATCCCTTTTTCGAATAAACACAGGAGGTGAAAACGGTTGGCTGCAAAGAGCATCGCGCAGAGATGGTTTATCAACAGCTTTGTTGTCGTTCTGGCAATACTGGTCTCCATCGTCACTGCCAGCGGTATGCTTATCCATAACTACTACTATTCCGCCGCGGAGCAGGCTTTGCGTGCCAGAGCCAGCACCGTTTCCAACATGATGCTGCGCTATTCCTCCGGCAGTGTCAGTTCGAATTTCTATTCCGAAATGCGGACTTATATCGAATCCTTCCCCGATAAGGACTATATCGAGCTGATGGCCATCGACCCCTACGGTGAAGTATCCATCACCTCCTCCGGTTTCTCTTATGTCAACAAACAGGACCGGATGGCCGACTACCGCGAGGCACTGACTTCCGCTGACGGTATCGGCACCTATACCGGAAAGCTTTCCAACGGCCAGAAGATCATGGCAGTCACCCAGACCGTCAGTATCGTCAACAGTGAATATTCCGCCATGCGTTTTGTGGTTTCGCTTGAGACGGTGGACAGGGTCATCCTGAACATGATGCTGATCATCTCCGGTATCGCGCTGGCGGTACTGGGACTGGTACTGATGTCCGGCCTGATCTTCGTCCGGAGTATCGTCCGACCGGTCAGAGAGATCGGCGAAGCCGCAAAACAGATCGCTCAGGGTGACCTGAAAAGCCGTATCGTCAAAGAGACCGACGACGAGATCGGTGAACTGTGTGAGACGATCAATTTCATGGCCGACGAACTGGAAAACTCCGAGCGGCTCAAAAACGAATTTATCTCCTCTGTTTCCCATGAGCTTCGCACACCGCTGACCGCCATCAAAGGCTGGGCCGAAACAATGGTAGCCATCGCCGATGACCCGGTCATGCTGGAAAAAGGTATGCGCGTCATCACCGCCGAAACCGAACGGCTTTCGGGCATGGTCGAGGAGCTTCTGGACTTTTCGCGCATTCAGGACGGCAGGCTCCGTCTCTCCTTCCAACGGATGGATATTCTGGCCGAGCTGGGCGAGGCTGTGCTGATGTACACCGAAAAAGCCCGCCAGGAAAACATTGAGATGACCTATAACGAGCCTGAGATGCTGCCGCTGATCTACGGTGACAAGAACCGTCTCAGACAGGTCTTTATCAACATCATCGACAATGCCATCAAATACTCCGATCCCGGTGGAAGCGTCAAAGTTGATACCTTCCAGAGGGGCGAGGAGATCGTCATCACCGTTGCGGACTCGGGCCTCGGTATTCAGCCGGAAGACCTCCCGCGGATCAAAACAAAGTTTTTCAAGGCCAACTATTCCCGCCGCGGATCCGGTATCGGACTTGCGGTGGCTGATGAGATCGTTCAGATGCACCGCGGCAGCATCAATATCGAATCGACCCCCGGTGTCGGCACCACTGTTATCATCACGATCCCGGTACTGGAACAGCCGGAAGAGAGCACCGAACCGAAAAACTGATCATTTTACTGTGAAAAGTCCGGATTATGGGACAGTTAAAGTGATAACATAGAATCACAGAGGAAGGAAAGGAACAAAAAGTGAAAAAAGATTTCAAGACTACTATCGGCGGCCAGGCCGTACTGGAAGGCATCATGATGAAGGGTGTGGAGCGTACCTCGCTCGCCATCCGCAAGGTGGACGGTTCTGTCTATCTGGAGACCTGGGAAAACAAGGGCAAAAAATGGTATAACAAAGCTCCCTTTGTCCGCGGCGTCGTCAATTTCGTCAGCCAGCTGGTGGTGGGTTATAAATGCCTGATGAAGTCGGCTGAGATCTCCACCGAAGGCATCGTGGACGAAAATCCCTCCAAGTTTGACAAATGGCTGGAGGAAAAGTTCGGCGACAAACTGGTACAGGCTGTCGGCGTGATCAGTATGGTCCTCGGCATTGCACTTGCTATGCTGCTGTTCATGTATCTGCCCGCGCTGCTGACAAGTCTGTTCAAAAGCTTTATGCCTGCATGGAGCCTTTCGGTCATCGAGGGCATCATCAAGATCGGTCTCTTCATCGGCTATATGGCTGCCACTTCTCTGATGAAGGATATGAAGCGGCTGTATCAGTATCACGGTGCGGAGCACAAGACCATTGCCTGTTATGAAGCAGGTGAGGAACTGACCGTTGAAAACATCCGCAAACACTGTCGTTTCCATCCCCGCTGCGGAACCAGCTTTATCTTCCTTGTGCTGTTTATCGGCATCATCGTCTTCTCGGTGGTCACCTGGAGCAGCCCCCTTATCCGTGCTCTTCTGAAACTGGCCATGATGCCCGTTGTGGTATCTATAGCCTATGAGATCATCCGCATTGCCGGCCGGCATGACAATGCCCTGACCCGCGCCATCTCCTGGCCCGGTCTGAAGATCCAGCACCTGACTACCAAAGAGCCCGAAGATGACCAGATCGAGATCGCGGTCATCGCCATGAAAGAGGTTCTTCCCCAGGTGGAGGGATCGGACGAGTGGTAATTTCTCTGAAAGAGCTGTACGGCGGACTGAAAGTATCTTTGCAGAATGTCACCGACAGCCCGGATTTTGAGGCGAAAGAACTGCTCCGTCATCTGTTTGGCATCACTACGGCAGATATCCTGATGGACAGAAGACCTGACCTCTCCGAAGAAAAGCTCGGTGAGCTGGAAACTCTTGTGCAGCGCCGGCTCTCCCGTGAACCTCTGCAGTACATCATCGGCAGCTGGGAATTTTACGGCCGGGAATTTGCGGTGGGTGAAGGCGTACTGATCCCCAGACCGGATACGGAAGTGCTTGCAGAACAGGTGCTTGACTATCTGAAGGGGAAAGAAAATCCCCGCGTGCTGGAGCTCTGCGGCGGCAGCGGCTGCCTTGCGGCGACCATTGCGCTGGAGCATCCCGGTGCGGAAGTGACTGTTGTGGAAAAATCCCCCGAAGCTTTCGCTTATCTTACGAAAAACTGCGAAGCGCTGAAAAGCGGTGTCCGCTGTATCCTTGGCGACGCACTGGATACCGGTGTTGTTTTGGGAGATTTTGACTGTATTCTTTCCAATCCTCCCTATCTTTCTGCAAAGGACATGTCCGAGCTGGAGCCCGAAGTCCGAAAAGAGCCGGTCATGGCTCTCTATGGCGAAGAAGACGGTCTCTTCTTTTACCGGGAACTGACCGCCCTCTGGAAAAACCGGCTGCTGCCCGGCGGAATGCTCGCTTATGAGATCGGCATGGGACAGCATGACGATGTAGCAGAAATTTTACGAACAAATGGTTTGAATAATGTTTGCCAAACCCGTGACTGCGGTGGTATAATAAGAGTGTTGACCGGTGTGAAACCGGCGGATGAAACGTTAAAAATTGACTGATATAGAAAAGGCGGTTTGTACAGATGGCAAAAGCAAAACCTGCACAGAAATCTTCCGGCGATCTCCTCGGTTCCAGAGAAGAACGCCTCAAGGCGCTGGACTCTGTCATTGAGCAGATGGAAAAAGCCTACGGCCCCGGTTCGCTGATGCGCCTCGGCCAGAATTCCACCATGAACGTTGATGTCATTCCCACCGGTTCGCTGTCTCTGGACATCGCACTGGGTGTGGGCGGTGTACCCAAGGGCCGTATCATTGAGATCTATGGTCCGGAGTCTTCCGGTAAGACCACCGTTGCTCTGCAGATGGTTGCCGAAGCACAGAAAGCCGGCGGCGAAGCTGCCTTCATCGACGTCGAACATGCACTTGACCCCGTTTATGCACAGGCGCTGGGCGTTGATATCGACTCTCTGCTGGTTGCACAGCCCGACACCGGTGAGCAGGCACTGGAGATCACCGAAGCGCTGGTACGCTCCAACGCACTGAGCATCATCGTCATCGACTCGGTAGCAGCCATGGTCACCAAGGCAGAGATCGAAGGCGAAATGGGCGACAGCCATGTGGGCCTGCAGGCCAGACTCATGTCTCAGGCCATGAGAAAACTGACCGGTATCATCGGCAAGACCAACTGCGTTGCGATTTTTATCAACCAGATCCGTGAGAAGATCGGTGTCATGTTCGGCAACCCCGAGACCACGACCGGCGGCCGTGCGCTGAAATATTTTGCTACCGTCCGTATCGATGTACGCAAGGGTGAGCCCATCAAGGAAGGCAACCAGATCATCGGCAACCTCACCCGTTGCAAGGTGGTCAAGAATAAGGTCGCTCCTCCCTTCAAAGAGTGCTCTTTCGACCTGTTGTACGGTGAAGGTACTTCCTATGAGGGCGAGCTGATCGACCTCGGTTCCGCTCTGGGTATTCTGATCAAGTCCGGCTCCTGGTACAGCTTCAAGGGCGAGCGTGTTGGTCAGGGCAAAGAGCGTGTCCGCCAGTTTATGAAGGAAAACCCCGACATCTGTGAAGAGATGGAAGAATTGATCCGCGCCAATATGGACAGCTTTGTTTTCCTGCCGGCCAAGGGTTCCAAGCCCGCCGTCGTCGAGGTCAAGAAGGGTATGGGTCTGAGCTGGAACGGCAGCACCTTTGTTGCCGCCGACGGTTCTGTGGCAGGCAGCGCAAGAGCTTCTACCGATGACGATGAAGATATCATTCCCATGCCTTCGGAAAATGAGAGCGCCGCTCTCACCGATTTCGAGCTGGACGTGGAAGCTGATCTGGACGATTTTGAATAATGAAGATCACAGCCCTGACCAAATCGAAGGGTACCCGCTTTCGGGTGGATGTGGATGACGAATACTGGTACATCCTCGACGCCGAGCTTATCTATCAGTTCGGTCTGAAGACCGGGCTTGAGGTAGAGGAAAAATTTCTGGAAGAGGTCAAAAATGCTGCCGAGCGGCGAAAGGCAAGAGAACGCGCCTTTTATCTTCTGGAATTACGGGAACATTCGAAAAAAGAGCTGATTGATAAGCTTTGCCGCAGTGTCAGCTATGACATCGCGGAGGAGACCGCCGAAAAAATGGAGGAGCTGGGGCTCATCCACGAAGACGCCTATGCCCGGCGTCTGGCGGAATATCTTGTACAGGTAAAAAAACGGGGACCCCGCAGAGTGCGGCTGGAAATGCGGCAGAAGGGGATCCCCGAAGACCTGATCGACGCGGCACTGGATGCGGTCGAACCGGAGGAAGATACGCTCAATGAGCTGGTCCGCCGGAAATATGCCCGTTATCTTGGCGACGAGAAGGGGAAAAATAAAGTTCTTCAGGCGCTTTTGCGTCTTGGACACAGCTATTATGATGCTCTTTCTGCCATTGAAACAGTGGAGAATGAGCTTACCGAGGACGAGGAGTAATCTTCTCGTCCCATTGTCATGTGGAGGGATCGATATGTCTTTACCTATCAAAGTCGGCATGGTCAGCCTTGGATGCCCGAAAAACCAGGTGGATGCCGAAATCATGCTGCATAAGATCAAAGAGGCCGGCTTTACGCTGGAGACCGATGCCGGTTTAAGCGACATCGTCATCATCAATACCTGCGGCTTTATCGAAAGCGCCAAACAGGAAGCCATCGAGCAGATCCTGGAGTTTCTGACCCTGAAGGGCGAAGGCCGGATCAAAAAGGTCATCGTCACCGGCTGTCTCGCTGAACGCTATGCTGAGGATATCCGCAGAGAGATGCCCGAAGTGGACGCTGTTGTGGGCATTGGCTGCAACGGTGATATCGTCGATATTCTGAAAAAGACTCTGGAGGGTGAGACCGCCGACTGCACCGCAGACAAGACCCGTCTTCCTCTGGAAGGTGAGCGTGTTCTTTATTCGCTGCCCTTCTCTGCCTATATCAAGATCGCCGAAGGCTGTGACAACCGCTGCAGCTACTGCGCTATTCCCTCCATCCGCGGCGGCTTCCGTTCGAGACCCATGGAAAATATCATCGAGGAAGCAAAATCTCTCGCTGCACAGGGCGTTGAAGAGCTGATCGTTGTGGCACAGGATACCACCAAATACGGTCAGGATCTGTACGGTGAATATAAGCTTGCCGCTCTGCTTCGCGAGCTTGCCCATATCGAAGGCTTCCGCTGGATCAGAGTGCTTTATGCTTACCCCGAGCGGATCACCGACGAGCTTTTACAGGTCATCGCTGAAGAGGACCGCATCTGTAAATATCTGGATATGCCGATCCAGCACTGTGACGGCGATATGCTGAAGGCCATGAACCGTCCCGGCGACCAGAAGGCCCTTAAAGCTCTGGTTCGCCATATCCGCGAGATGGTTCCCGGTATCACTCTGCGTACTACCCTGATCGCAGGTTTCCCCGGTGAGACCAAAGACCAGTTCAAGAAACTCTGCCAGTTCGTCCGCGATATGCGGTTTGATCGGCTGGGCTGCTTTGCCTATTCCGAGGAGGAGGGTACTCCCGCCGCCGAGATGGAACCCCGTGTTCCCGAAGAGGAGCGCGCCCGCCGCGCCGAGATCATCACCGAGGATCAGAACAATGTTCTTTCCCGCAAGAATGACCAGAAGATCGGCAAGACCGAGCTGGTGCTGGTGGAAGGTTATGACCGTTGGGGTGAGTGCTGGTTCGGCCGTACTTCTGCCGATGCCCCCGAGATCGACGGCAAGATCTTCTTCACTGCCGGCAAGAAACCCCGCCCCGGTATGTTTGTCTGGGTCCGCGTCGATGACGTTATGGATCTCGACCTGATGGGAACCATGGTGGAAGGCCCCGAAGAAGGCGCTGCCGAGGTATAAAACTGTATCGAAAAGGTGGTTTGAAAATGAATCTGCCCAACAAACTTACTATGCTGCGCATGATCCTTGTCCCCTTTTTCCTGGTATTTCTGCTGGTGGAAGCGATCCCGCTGAACGGACTCTGGGCGCTGCTTGTCTTTATCGCTGCGTCGGTCACCGATGCGCTGGACGGTCATATCGCCCGCAGTAGAAACCTGATCACCGATTTCGGCAAATTCCTCGACCCTGTGGCAGATAAGGTGCTGGTGTTCGCCGCACTGATCGCGTTTACCGAAATGGGGCTTGCTCCTTCGGCTGCTGTAGTCATCATGATGGCGAGAGAGTTCCTTGTCAGTTCGCTTCGGATGGTCGCTGCCGGCAACGGCACCGTTCTTGCTGCCGGAAAATCCGGTAAGGTCAAGACTGCTGTGACCATGGTCGCCATCATTGCGATCCTGCTTATGCTGACACTGGCCGATCTGGGCTGGCTTCCCGGTTTTATCCCGCTGGTGGCCGTGAGTCATGTTCTGATCTGGATCTGCGGTGTGCTGACGGTTTATTCCGGCTGGGAGTATCTCTGGCAGAACCGCAAACAGTTTACACAGAGCATGTAATTTTCTTTGAAGGAGAAATCCTGATGTCCAGACTTTGCCGGCTGGCGGATATTCTGATCAATTATCCGACCGATTTTCGATGTATGAATGGAGTCTTTGATTCTGTTTTCATTATCGAAAGAAAGGCCTGATCCTATGTTCAAGCGACTCCGCGCGGATATCCGCGCCGTAAAAGAGCGCGACCCCGCCGCCCGCAACGCGGCGGAGATCCTTCTGCTCTATTCGGGACTGCATGCCATTATGCTGCACCGTCCTGCTTATTTTCTCTATCAGCACAAATGGTTCTTTACCGCCCGCCTGATCTCACAGTTCGCAAGGCTGATCACCGGTGTTGAGATCCATCCCGGTGCAAAGATCGGTACCGGTGTATTTATTGACCATGGCAGCGGTATCGTTATCGGTGAGACTGCCGAAGTCGGTGACGGCTGTACCCTCTATCAGGGCGTGACCCTGGGCGGTACCGGTAAAGACAAAGGCAAACGTCACCCCACTCTGGAAAAAAATGTCACCGTCGGCAGCGGCGCCAAGATCCTTGGTCCCTTTACGGTGGGCGAGAACTCCAAGGTAGCCGCCGGTGCGGTCCTTCTGGAAGCGGTCCCGCCCAATTCCACCGCCGTCAGTGTGCCGGCCCGTGTGGTCAAGCGCAACGGCGTTCGTGTACAGGACCTGGACCAGGTGCATATTCCCGACCCTGTGGCACAGGAACTCTGTGTCATGCGGATGCATATGGAACGGCTGGAAAAGAGGGTAAAAACACTGGAAGAAGAAAACGCTGTTCTGAGGGCTGCTTCTTCCGAGGAATAACAGCATTATAGATTCCCTTTCAATCAAGAATTCTAACCCAGTTTATGGAGGGTAACTATGAAGAAGTTGTTTGATCGTATTATCACTGTGACACTGAATCCTGCGCTGGATGTGACCCTCTGGATCTCGTCCATGGATTTCAGCGAACCCAACAAAGCCACCGCCGAAAAGCTTCATGCCGGCGGCAAGGGCATCAACATTTCCCGTGTACTGGCGTCGCTGGGAGAGGATTCTCTTTCGGTGGGTGTCGTCGGTGAGGATAACAAAAAAGTCTTTACCGACCTTCTGGATGCGGACGGTGTCCGGCACGAACTGGTGTCGGTCCCCGGGCTTGTGCGGGAAAACATCACCCTTGTCATTCCGGATAAGCGGGTGCTGAAGATCAACCGCACCGGCTGCGCCGCCGGAAGAGAGGCCATGGATGCCGTGAAAAAGAGCATCCTCGCCGAGGCGGAATCCCACGGTTCGGTGCTGATCGTCTTTGCCGGAAGTCTGCCGCCCAACATCACACCGGAAGCCTATAAGGCCTTCATCCTCTCGCTGAAGCAGGAACATGTGAAGATCGCTGTTGACACCAGTATCTTCAAAGTGGAGGATATCGAGGAGATCCGTCCCTGGCTGATCAAGCCTAATCTGCCCGAATTCCGTCAGATGTGC
>JAFQND010000011.1 GCA_017396055.1 Oscillospiraceae bacterium | reverse complement strand
GGCAGGATCGATATATCGGGACAGGTCTTTCGCTGTCATAAGCGAAGCGGACACGGCGAACTGGATATGCTGGATGCCATGAAAGAATCCTGCAACCCTTATTTTATCGATATCGGACAGCAGGTGGGCGGAAACAAATTGCTGCAGACGGCACAGAGATTCGGATTCGGACAGAAGATTACCCTCACGGAGGGGATGACAGTTTCTGGCGGCACCCTTCCTTCCGCAGAATCGATGATCAATCCTGCGGCGGCCGCAAACCTGAGTTTCGGACAGGGGGAACTGACCGCTTCTCCGGTACAGATCGCACGGATGATGGCGGCTGTGGTCAACGGCGGATGGCTGGTGACGCCGACACTGGTACTGGGAGAAACCGACGGAGAGTCCCTCTTCCGGAAAGCAGCTCCGCTGCGAAAACAGATCCTGGACCGGAATACAGCGGCACAGCTTCAGACTTTTCTGATCCATTGCGTCATGGTGGCGGAGGGGCAGAACGCTCTTCCGCAAACTGTCACTGCCGGCGGCAAAACAGCCACCGCACAGACCGGACGCCGCGACAAAGAGGGAAATGAGCTGGAACACGGCTGGTTCGCAGGATTCTTTCCGGCGGTCGATCCATCTTATGTGGTAGCAGTATTCAGCGAAGACAGCGGCTTTGGCAATGCCACGGCGGCACCCGTTTTTGCACGCATCGCCGATGCGGTCATGGCACTGAAGTGAAAAAGGCACCCGACGGTGCCTTTTTTCTCATTCCAGCCTGAACAGGCGGGTCTCATATTGCTCCATCGGGAGACACAGACGGTCGGTCAGCCATTCTTCTCCGGTGATGCAGTCGATAGCCCGCCGTTCTCGGGGCAGTCGGATCGTTTTCTCTCCGGCAGAGGCAGCGTGATATACCAGCCATCTGGAAGACGCGTGCAGCACATCGCCCGGCGCGGCATAGATATGACAGCCCGCCTGTCCGGCGGCAGTATTGATCTCCTCAGGGGAAAGCAGGGGATGACCGGGGTCGGATATGATACAGGGTTTTTCGGTCATGTGCCATCTGCTGATGGCCTCTGTCATCACTTCGGTCTCCCACGGAACAAGGAAGACCGCACACCGGTAATTCTGATATACCGCTTCAAAATCACCGATCTCAACCGTGTCGTAAGGCAGGCCGGCAGATCCCAGGGGGATACGGTTTTCATAAGCGATGAGCCTTGCCGGGTCTTCGTTTGCCGGGCACTCACTTCGCGCACAGGCCTTTTCGTCCACGAAAACAACCAGATCCGCAGTGCTCTGCCGGTCGGTGTCCTGTGCCGCAAGGGCCGCCAGAACCGGATAGCGGGATAATTCTTCCCGGAACGAAGGGTGGTCGTACCATTTGCCCCACATATCGAACCACCAGAGCGCATGACTGTGCGTCAGCATTCTGCCGAAGACGAGACGGAGCTGCTGCACATTGACCCACGGGTCTTTGGGCCCTTCCCAGATACCGCCTGTATACAAAGGGGAGCTGCAGCTGCCGGGACGGCTCTCGTTCATGGAAAGGGTCAGGCAGGTACGGATATCACCCTCGGCAAAATAGAGTTTGCCGTGAAGCTTTACCGAATCCAGCGCCAGCATACAGGCAAGGTCGATACCCGGCTGCCGCAGATGATTATATGAAAAGGGAGAACAGAAGAAATCGACAGAATCTTCTCTGAGCATATCCTGCACAGCTGCATGGGCCGCCTGCCAGTAAGGTGTCTCAAAAGTATAGCCGTAAAAGATGCCGGCCACTTTTCTTCCGCCGGTTTCTTCTTTAACAAGCCGAGTCAGGCGGATAATGGCCGCCGCATTGGCTTTGCTGGCAAATTCGCGGAATCGGACCGGATCGGTCTCACCCGGAAAAGCATCCGCAAAAGCTTTCCGCAACGCAGGGCCCTGGTTGCCGTTGGTGTCAAAAGCCATCCACTCCTCGGTCTGACCGCCGGCGATCTGATAACCGACGATATGATCGGCATAGGGAGCATTCTCCATATGGCGGATAAACTGTCCGAGAAGATCCATACAGGTCTCCTGCCAGAGAGGACTTGCCGGGCAGGCTCTGGGCGGCTTGCCGTTCACACCCTTGTCATTGCAGGCTTCGGGATGCTCTTCTTCCCACCACTCCGGCAAAGTGACATTTACTCTGGGAAAGATCAGCGCATCGGAACAGGCTTCCAGTACCCGCTCGATCTCCTTGTCAACAATCGAAAAATCCGGTTCGCCTTTCTTTTCAAAGATGCCGGGCATAAAGGGTTCATAGAGTTCTGCGGAGCTGATGGGCCTTGTGGCAAAATAAGCACAGACCGAATAAAGTCTGTGGCCCATCGCGGCAAAATTCCGATAATCGGCCCGCTCGGGCATATAGGTCACATAAGCGGGTCCGGGCAGGGGAACATTGTTGACAAACAGGGTCGGCACACCACCGTGCATACGGACTTCGGAACAGACAGCCATGATGTTTGCCTCGCTTTCTTACGGGAGCTCCGTGAGGATATTGCCGTCCGGCATGACCGGCGGCGGATACATTATCTATATTATAGAGCAATTATCCGGCCGCCGCAAGAGAAAAGCCCCGCTCATAACGAGCAAGGCTCTGACATCAGAACAATCCGTAGAACTGAAAAAGATTCATCAAGATAGTAAGGATCTCGAGAACGATCACAGTGACCAGCGTCTTTTTGGAGAGACCGTTTTTGCGGCGCTCGACGCCTAAAAGGATGATCACCGTCAGTGCAAACAAAACTGTCAGAACACAAATAGAGAGCATTGGCAAAGACCTCCTTGGTATTTTATGGTTATAAGATAGCATAGAATCAAATATAAATCAAGTATATTTTAGAAATTCTCTAAAATATTTTTCTAACGGACTCATTTTCACCTCTACGCTCCGTCGGTTGCATGACGGGTTCTTTCGGGTTATACTGGTCTCGGAGGTGATCGGATGGATCACGAAAAAACCGGCGCTCTGATCGCCGCACGAAGAAGGGAACTGAAACTTACACAGGATCAGCTGGCAGAACGCCTCGGCGTTACCGGCAAGGCTGTCTCCAAATGGGAACGGGGACAGGGATGTCCCGACGTATCGCTTCTGCCGGGGTTATCGGAAACGCTCGGCATACAGATCGAGCAGCTTCTGGCAGGTGCTGCTCCCGTAAACCGGCCTGACGGAGGAAATATGAAACGACTGAGATTTTTTGTCTGTCCGCAGTGCGGCGGCGTATTTACCGCTTCCAAAAACGGAGAGATCACCTGCTGCGGCAGAAAGCTGGAGCCCCTTGCTGTTAAAGAGGCAGACGAAGCGCATGCTCCCTCTGTGGAAGAGATCGAAGACGATTGGTATCTGGCTTTTCCGCACCCGATGGAAAAGGACCACCACATTCTTTTTGCGGCACATCTGCGCTTTGACCGGGTGATGCTCATCCGGCTTTATCCCGAGCAGGATCCCTGTGTGCGGCTGCCGAAGATGCCGAAAGGGGAACTGTATTTTTACTGTACCCGCGATGGTCTGATGAAGATAAAGCTGTAAAAAGGATGCTCTACTGCCTGTAGGTGTACATCTACCCGGGAAAATGATATACTCTGAGCATAAAGCAAAGGGAGTGATCATGTGAATCAGCAGAAGATCGGCAGGTTCATCTCTGCCTGCAGAAAAGAAAAGAACCTCACCCAGGCAGAACTGGCAGAACGACTTGGCGTCACCGACAAGGCCGTCTCCAAATGGGAGACGGGAAGAGGGCTGCCGGATGTTTCTCTCTACCGGGAGATCTGCAGTATTCTGGACATCAGCCTTAATGAGTTTTTTGCCGGTGAACGGATCCCGACGGAGGAGATCGAAGCACGTTCAGAAGAGAATCTTCTGCAGGCTGTCCGGGAGGAGGAGAAAACACGGCGGCGGGAATTGCTGGGAAGTATCCTCTGCGGTATGGGTCTGGGTATGCTGCTGGTAACACTGGCCGTAGTGGAAAAATTCACCTCTTCATTTACTGCAGTAAAAATGATCTGGCTTTTGCTGGCCGTCGGAATGATGGTCCGCGGTGCGATGGGCTGTTCCTTCAGAG
>JAFQND010000128.1 GCA_017396055.1 Oscillospiraceae bacterium | reverse complement strand
TGATTTCCGGCCTGTTCTATGAACCCGAAAACGGTGACATCGTCGTGACTTCTGCCAAAAACGGTTTGAACAAACCTCTGGTCAAGCGCGTAATTGCTTTGGGCGGTCAGACGGTCGATCTGAACGAAAACGGAGAGATCCTGGTCAACGGACTGGTGATCGATGAGAGTTATCTGGATGAGAAAACAGCTGTCTCTGCCGGTGATCTTACCTTCCCTCTGACTGTACCGGAAGATTCTGTTTTCCTTCTGGGCGATAATCGCGAAGTTTCCGTCGACAGCCGTTCTGATACGGTCGGTATGATCCGTGAAAAGGAACTGAAGGGCAGAGTGCTTCTTCGCTTCTGGCCGATGGAACGCTTCGGTTCCGTTAAATAACGTTTTACGAAAAGAAGGAACCCTGTTTCTGGAGCATTCCGGTGCTTATTAGCAGGGCTCCTCTTTGGTGTTTTATCACCTCATATTCCAATCATGATAATACCCGTCTTTCCGGCGGGGAAAGGCAGGAAGTCGCATGTCTGAGAACAATGGCTTTGCAAACGGAGCAGCAGCTCCCAGAAAAAAGAATACACTGAAACAGGAACTGATCGAATGGATCAAGGCTCTTTTGTCGGCAGCGGTGATCGTAGCGGTTATTTTCGGCATTTTCCTGAAACCTGTCCAGGTTGTCGGCTCTTCCATGGAGCCTACTCTGCATGAAGGAGACCGGCTGATCGTATGGAAATTCTGCTATGAACCCAAGAACGGCGACCCTGTCATTCTTTCCGAAGATACCGGCCTCAATGAAGCACTGGTCAAACGCATCATCGCCACCGAAGGTCAGACCGTTGACATTACCGATGACGGTGTGGTTGTGGTCGACGGCGAAGAGCTGATCGAGATATACGCATCTTCCTGTATCGATCCATCCGAACGCGGTGATCACGATTATCCCGTTACAGTCCCTGAAAATTGTATCTTTGTCATGGGCGACAACCGGAATCATTCCACCGACAGCCGTTATTCCGGTATCGGTTTTGTGGATGAGGATGAAGTGATCGGAAAAGTTGTCCTGCGTATTCTCCCCTTTGAAGGTATCGGTCTGATTCGATAAAATTTCCGGGCAGAATTTTTCTGCCCGCCATATCGGGAGATGCTTCGGAATACGTAGCTTTCCCGTCCAAAATATTCTGTTAGGAGGCTGAACTCATGGAACAGACCCCCTCCATCCAATGGTTTCCCGGCCATATGGCCAAAACCCGCCGTATGATCGGTGAGTGTCTTCCTTTGGTAGATATTGTTATCGAGCTGCGGGATGCGCGCATTCCCCAGAGTTCCGCGAACCCGGAGCTCTCCGGTTGGATCTCCGGTAAAAAGCAGCTGATCGTACTGAACAAATGCGATACCGCTGACCCTGCGATTACGGCCCGTTGGCTGAACTATTATCACAAAAACGGTATTCCCGCCATTGCTGTTGACAGCAAGACCGGTAAAGGTCTCAATCAGTTTTTGCCCCTTGTTCACGAAGAACTGGCAGAACTGATCGAGCGCCGCGCCTCCCGCGGTATGGCCGGCCGCCCTCTCAGAATGATGATCGTTGGTATCCCAAATGTAGGTAAATCTTCTTTCATCAACAAGATGGCAGGCGAGAAGCGTGCCAAGGTTGAAGATCGTCCCGGTGTCACCAGGGGCAAACAGTGGGTGACCATCAGCCGCGATCTGGAGCTTTTGGATATGCCCGGTGTTCTCTGGCCTAAATTTGACGATCCCGCAGTCGGCGAACGCCTCGCTTTCACCGGTGCCGTCAAGGACCAGGTGCTGGATATCGAGCTGCTGGCCATGCGTCTGCTGACCTTGATCCGCGAGGAATATCCTGCTCTGCTTTCCCGTTACAAGATCACACCCGATGCTGCCGAAGGTCTCGAGCCCTATGAGCTGCTGGAACTGGTAGGCCGCAAGAGAGGCATGCTGATCAGCGGTGGAGAAGTCAATACCGAACGTGCCGCCATCATGGTACTGGATGAGTATCGTGCAGGCAAACTGGGCAAGCTCTCGCTGGAAACACCGCCCAAGGAGGAAGTATGACCCTTTGGGAATATGATCTGTCATTGGATATTGCAGGCTTTTGCGGTGTTGATGAAGCGGGCAGAGGACCGTTGGCAGGTGATGTGTATGCCGCTGCCGTTATCCTCGACCCGGATAATCCCATTGAAGGCCTGAATGACAGCAAAAAGCTTACCGAAAAGCGCCGCGAAGCTCTTTTCCCGGAAATACAGGAGAAAGCGCTTGCCTGGTGTATCGGAATCGCCACCGTAGAAGAGATCGATTCGGTCAATATCCTCGAAGCTACTTACCTTGCCATGCGCCGTGCAGTGGAAGGACTGGAAGTAAAACCTTCCATGGCATTGGTGGACGGAAACCGTAATCCCGGTCTCGGTATTCCCACAAGACTTCTGGTCAAAGGAGATGCCACTTCCGCTTCTGTCGCAGCCGCCTCCATCCTTGCAAAAGTTGCCCGTGACCGTTACATGAAAGAGCTGGCGGAACAGTATCCAGAATATCGTTTTGAACAGCATAAAGGTTACGGTACCGCTCTGCATTATGAGATGCTGGATGAATTCGGTATTTCACCGGTCCACCGGATGAGTTTTCTGAAAAAATATCTTGCCGAGCAGAAAAATCCCTCCTCGGGAAACAGGGGAGAGGCGATCGCGTCACAATTTCTGGTGGGTGAAGGCTGCAGTATCGTTACTGCCGGTTATCGCACCTATCACGGCGAGATCGATCTGATCGCTGAACAAGGCGGGGAGATCCTCTTTGTGGAAGTGAAGACCCGTTCTGCCGATGCACTCGATTCACCTTCCGCAGCAGTGACCGAAGCCAAACAGCTGCGTTTGCTGCGTGCTGCCGCACAATGGCTGGAAGAAAATCCCACCCTGCTGCAGCCTCGTTTTGATGTGGCAGAGGTCATTCTCGCACCCGATACCGGCGATCTCGTGTCGGTGAACTGGTTGAAGAACGCCTTCGGACTGGAAGGCCGTACCCTTTGAGCAAATCCCTGATGAACGCCCCTGAACGGGCGGAAAGGCAGGTTAGCATGAACCATTTTGATCTGCACTGTGATACTTTGGGACGCTGTCTGAGCGGCCGCAAAAGTATTCTTCATAATGATTACAGCCTCTCTGTCGAAAGAGGTCTTCTCTTCGATAAGTGGGTACAGACCTTTGCAGTTTTTGTCGATGACGACCATCGCGGTGCCAAGGCTCATCAGCGTTTTCTTGCACAGGTCGGAAAACTGAAACAGGCCATGGCCGAAAGCGACAGAATCGTCCCCTATGACAAGGATAATATCCGCGAAGGTGTCTGCAATGCCATTCTCGCAGTGGAAAACGGAATTGCTCTGGGCGGAAAGCTGGAGCGTATAGCCGAATTTGCCGAACTGGGAGTCAGGATCCTGACTCTTGTCTGGAACGGTGAAAACGAGCTGGGCGGCGGATTTGAGTCAGAGACGGGTCTGACTGATTTCGGACGGAAAGCTGTTCGTGAGCTGGAAAAGCATAAAATCATCATCGATGTTTCTCACCTGAGCCGTATGGGATTCTGGGATCTCTGTGAAGTGGCCGAGCGCCCCTTCATTGCTTCCCATTCCAACTGTTTTGAGATTTGTCCCCATCAGAGAAATCTCGATGACCTTCAGATCAAAGAAATCATCCGCCGCGGCGGTCTGATCGGTCTGAACTTCTTCCCGGTATTTATCAACGGCGAGAGCGACGCTTCCTTCCAGGAGCTGCGCCGCCATATCCGTCATATTATTGCGCTGGGCGGCGAGGATTGTATCGCTGTGGGCAGTGATTTTGACGGAGCTGCTATGCCTACTGTTCTGAGCAGTGTGGAAAAAATTCCCGACTGGCACAAAAATCTCTGCAAGCATTTTGATGATGCTTTTGTTGAGAAGATTACCTTCGGCAATGCCGAACGTTTCTTCAGAGAAAATCTGTGATCCTTTCGTGAGAAAGAAATGGATCTTATACATATCAAGGAGAGAGAAAGATGAGATATATCAGCACCCGTGACGCCTCTCTGAGCGTCACCGCTGCAGAAGCCATCACCCGCGGTATTTCCGCTGAGGGCGGCCTTTTTGTCCCTGAGACAATTCCCGAACTGACCATGGATGAGCTTTGCACCCTGGCCGGCAAGAGCTATAATCATCGCGCAAAATTTGTTTTGTCCAGATTTCTGACCGATTTTTCCGAAGAAGAACTGGCGGCCTGCGTTGACAGTGCCTATACCGACGAAAAATTTGATACCGATCATATTTCTGAGATTTCAAAAGTAGGGGAGAATGCCTATCTTCTCGAGCTGTGGCATGGTCCCACCTGTGTCTTTAAAGATATGGCACTGCAGCTGCTTCCTCATCTGCTGACCGCATCTGCAAAAAAGATTGCTCCCGATAAAGAGATCGTCGTACTGGTCGCTACTTCCGGTGATACCGGTAAAGCCGCACTGGAAGGTTTCAGGGACGTTCCCGGCACCCGTATGCTGGTCTTCTATCCCGAGAATGGTGTCTCTGCCATGCAGAAGCTGCAGATGACCACCCAGGAAGGCGAAAACGTTTCTGTCTGCGCCATCAAGGGCAATTTCGATGATGCCCAGAGCGGCGTCAAAAAAATCTTTACCGATCCTGAGATCATCAAAGAACTGGCCGAAAACGGTCAGATGTTCTCTTCCGCAAACTCGATTAACTGGGGCCGTCTGGTTCCTCAGATCGTCTATTATGTTTCTGCTTACGTTACTCTGATGGAGACCGGCGAGATCATTCCCGGCGAAGAAGTCAATGTGGTTGTTCCTACCGGAAACTTCGGTAATATCCTTGCCGCCTACTATGCTAAGAAGATGGGTGTACCTTTCGGCACTTTGATCTATGCATCCAATCAGAATAACGTTCTGACAGATTTTATCGATGCCGGTATCTATGACCGCAATCGTGAGTTCTTTGCTACCGCTTCTCCTTCGATGGATATTCTGATCTCTTCCAATCTTGAACGACTGCTCTTTGACCTCTCCGGACACAATGACGAAGCAGTCCGTGAATGGTTTGCCGCCCTTGCCGAGGACGGTGAATACGAGGTCGACGATGAGATCAAAGAAATGCTGAACGAGGGATTCTACGGTGGCTACTGCGACGATGAAGATACTCTTGATGTGATCGGCCGCACCTTCAGAAAGTACAGCTATGTCTGTGATACTCATACCGGTGTCGCTGTCAAGGTGTACGAGGATTATCTGGAAGCCACCGGCGACGAACGCAAGACGATCATTGCTTCCACCGCTTCTCCTTATAAATTCAATGACAGCGTACTCGCTGCCGTCAGCAGCGAAGAGATTCCTGCAGACTCCTTTGATCAGGCTGAAAAGCTCCGTGCTCTTACCGGTCTTCCCATGCCGCGGTCTCTCAGTGATCTGAAGGGAAAACCCGTTCGCTTTACCGCCAGCATCTCCCGCGAAGACATGGTCGAAGCTGTTAAGAAAATGCTGAAATAAACCATCCGAAAGGAGCGCCCGTATGAGTCTGTACACCATCGCTGACCTGCATCTTTCTTTCGGCGTGGACAAACCCATGGATGTGTTCCACGGTTGGGAAAATCACGCAGAGAGGCTGGAGGAAAACTGGCGCCGTCTCATCGATCCCGATGATATAGTCGTGATCGGCGGCGATATTTCCTGGGGTCTGGATATCTCGGAAGCACTGGAGGATTTTCGCTGGATCGATCGCCTTCCCGGACGAAAGCTTCTTTTGAAGGGCAACCACGATCTCTGGTTTTCCACCAAAACGAAGGTGGAAAAATACTTTGCCGACAACGGTATTACTTCGCTGGAGATCCTGTTTAACAATGCCTTCCGCTACGGTGATTATGTCATCTGCGGTACCCGCGGCTGGATGAACGATCAGACCGATAAAAAGGTCCTCAACCGGGAATGCGGACGTCTTCGTCTCTCGCTGGAGGCAGGAAAGAAGCTGGGCGGCGAGCCCATCGTATTTTTCCATTATCCGCCTGTTTTCGGCAGCGGCGATTGTCCCGAGATCATCGAGATTCTCAAAGAATATGATGTCAAAGAGGTCTATTACGGCCACATTCACGGCTACCGCATCAGCCACGCCATCAACGGTCCCCGCTACGGGATCAATTTCCACCTTGTTTCTGGCGATTTTCTCCAATTCGAACCGAAATTTATTATGTAAATTGCAGGAATCGAGAAAATTTTAAGAAAACACTGGCATCTAAAAACGTTTTATGCTATACTAAAAAAGATGGTATAAAAACAACTTCCGGGCTATTCGCCCGCTGAAGGAATCAATAGGAGGATGTTCCCATGTTAGTATCCAAGAATCAGATCGAGACCAACAAATACGAGCTGATCATCACTGTCGACGCCGAGGCTTTTGAGACTGCTGTTCAGGCTGCCTACAAAAAGAACGTCAAGAAGTTCCAGGTCCCCGGTTTCCGTCAGGGCAAAGCTCCCCGCAAGACCATCGAGAAGCTGTACGGCGAGCAGATCTTCTTTGAAGAGGCTGTAAATAGTGTTGCTCCCGGCGCTCTTGAGGCTGCTTACGCTGAGTCTGAGCTCCAGATCGTTGTTCGTCCCGAAGTTGAAGTTACCGCCGTTTCCAAAGAGGAAGGTGTTACTTTCAAGGCTATCTGCGTTGTTAAGCCCGAAGTTACTGTCAGCCAGTACAAGGGTCTGACCGCTGCCAAGGAAGCTGTTGAAGTTACCGAGGAAGAGATCACCACCGAGATCGACCGCATGCGTTCCCGCAATGCCCGCACCGTTACCGTTGAGGACCGTGCTGCTCAGATGGACGACACCACCAAGATCGACTTTGAAGGCTTCGTCGACGGCGTTGCTTTTGA
>JAFQND010000127.1 GCA_017396055.1 Oscillospiraceae bacterium | reverse complement strand
CAGAAAACAATCTCGGCAGAGAGCTGTCTTTTTCAAAAGATCAGCTGCTTCTCTGTGCCCATATGGATTCGGCGGCGGTACTGCCCGGATACCGCGGTCATAAACTGCAGGCAAGGCTCTGTGCGATGGCAGAGCAGGAGCTTAAAAAACTGGGATACCGTTATCTTCTCTGTACCGTTCATCCCGACAACCGTTTCAGCCTTCAGAACATGCAGAAAAGCGGTTATGAGATCCAAAAGACCATGTTCAAATATGGCGGACTCCCCCGCCATATCCTGCTCAAGACTCTGCCCTGAGATCGACAGAGACCAAAAGTTTTTGCGGGTTCTCAGGGCGATTTTTACAAAAAGCGCCCTGAGCGGAGTTTGAGGCGGAGCCTCAACAACTTAATCCCCAAAGCGCGGCCCGCAGGCCGCAAGACGCTCTCCCCATATGAAAAAAAGCAGAGCCCCGAAAGGCTCTGCTTTTTCATTTATCAGATATCTCCGATCTCCTGCATAGCGGCGAGAGTGCGGGCTATCAGCTCGTCCAGCTCCCAGCCGAGAAGTTCGGCGCCTTTGCCGATCACTTCACGGGAACATCCGGCGGCAAAGTTCAGGTTTTTGTACTTTTTCTTCACCGACTTGGGCTCCATGTCCATGACGCTTTTGGAAGGGCGCATCAGCGCGCAGGCACCGATCAGGCCGGTCAGTTCGTCGGCGGCAAAGAGGATCTTCTCCATCTGATGGACGGGTTCCACATCGACGGTAATCCCCCAGCCGTGGCTGACAACTGCGTGGATCAGATCTTCATCGAGACCCATTTCGGTCATCATTTTCTGTGCTTTGACACAGTGCTCTTCCGGCCACTGTTCAAAATCCAGGTCGTGGAGCATGCCGGCCACCTGCCAGAACTCCACTCGGTCGGGATCGAATTCCTTTGCAAAAACGCCCAGCACGCCGGAGACGATCTCGCCGTGTTTGAGGTGGAAGGGTTCGGAATTGTACTGTGCCAGAAGGGCTCTGGCTTCTTCGAGGGTGGGAATTTTTCCCATATTTATCCTTCTTTCTGTTCAGAATCATTTGTGCGCCGCGAAAGACAGTAAAGCTGACATCTCAGAATATCGTCTTGCGGCCTGCAGGCCGCGCTCTTGGGTATGTATTGTTGAGGCTCCGCCTCAAACTCCGCTTAGGGCGCTTTTTGTAAAAATCGCCCTAAGAACCCGAAAAAACTTTTAATCTTTGGCAATCTCAGGTCAGTATTGCGTAAAGGATAGGCAGAGTGTATCGACTTTCATAACTAAAAACTGACTCACCTGCTCCTCACGTCAGAGGGCAGGCTTTTTTTGTCGAATCTGAGCCGGTAGGAACAATGCCGGCAGAGTGGCAGCAGGGCTTTCCGGTTGAAAAATCCCGCTCTGGCCGAGACAAACGGTTCCCTTTCCAGAATATCCGCAAGGGGCTCTTCGAAGAGATTTCCCAGAGGGGCCTGACCGTCGGCATCAAGGCAGCAGGGCACCACCGTTCCATCGGCGAGAACGCCCAGCATCTGACGAAGTCCGTGACAGAATCCCTGCTCCGGAAGGAGGGGGTGGCTCATATCCGGCCAGACAAATTCCTCTTCAAAGCTGACGAAAATGCCCTTGTCGAGACAGACGCTCCGGTGGGTGGACATCTGCTGTTCCAGCTCGTCATGGCCGGGAAAAGCTTCTTTGATCCGGCTTAGGATCTCCCGGGTGCCTTCGGCGGCTTCCCGGTCTCCGTCAAGATTCCAGAACCGCATAACGGTATAGCCTCCCCTGCGGCTCATCTCCTTTGCAAAACCGATGGCAGTGTCGAGATAGGCTTCCCGGTCGATGCCGTCGTGGGCGGAAAAGCTGTGCAGCGACAGGTTCACCTGCCGGATGGCGGGGCTCTCCATCAGGATATGGCCCTTTTCGGCGAGGAGAGTGGCATTGGTGGTGATGTTCACCTGATACTGCAGCTCATGGCAGATCCCGAGGAATTTTTCCAAAAGCGGGTGGCAGAGCGGCTCGCCCTTGATGTGCAGATAGAGATAGTCGGTATAGGGGCGCAGCTGCAAAGCGGCTGAGCGGAATTCCTCCTCGGTCATCCGGCGGCGGGGACGCACCGGCGGCGAACAGAAAGCACAGTTTAAGTTGCAGATATTGGATATTTCCAGATATACACGTTTGAAAAGCAAGGTGAAGTCTCCTTCGGAGGGTAATCATTGAATGGCTGTGGCTTATTTCTTCAGAAGCTTATTCAGCCCCGGTACCTTTCCAAGCACCTTTCCGCTGAGGAAGAGCATGGTTTCGTCTTTTATCACAAGCAGCGCGCCGAAATAGATACCCATACAGAGCGGCACCGCCGCAAGTGCGGTGATGATATCGCCGAAGCCCAGCGCACGCACGCCGAGAGTGACGGGAACAAAGACAAGCGACAGCGCGATATAGCGGATATTCTCTTTATTGAAGAAATACAGCTCGATGCCGAGTTTTTTACGGACATAGCGGAAAATGATCCACATCAGCACCACTTCTGCGGCAAAGGTGGTGGAAATTGCGATGACAGGCGTGAACAGTCCGCAGGCAAAGAAGATACCGTTGAGGACAGCGTTGATCAGACCGCAGAGAAGCAGCACCCGCACGAGGAATTTCTCCTGATGCAGTACATAGAGCACCTGATTGGCACAGATGGTATAAACGGCGCTTTCCATGGTGCGGACAGCAAAAATGATCAGCACCGGAATGGATTCGTCATATTTTCCGCCGCCGTAGATCCACATGATCTCGGGCGCGAGGCAGGCGATTCCCACACAGGCCGGGAACACCACCAGCATGAACGAGCGGTAGCTCTTGTTCAGAAGGTCCATGAACTGATCCTTCCGGTCGCCGGCGCTGTAATAGGCAAGGCGCGGCACCGCCACCAGCACGATGGAAGCCAGCAGCTGTCCGATCATATAGGTGACATCCATGGGAGTCTTATAGACGGTGACAGCGACCTTGTCCACCTGGCCCAGCATCATCCGGTCCAGCTGGGTATAGAGAAGGTTCACGTTGGAGATCAGAAGAATACTCACCAGGGCAGGAATATGCTTTTTCAGCTGAAGCCCCTTGAGGGTCAGCGGGATCTTTTTTGTCACATAGACAAAGCTGATCAGGTTGTTGAGGGTGTCGGTGGCAACGATCAGCACCGAATATTTCACCACATCATCGGGATTGCGGATCA
Organism: Oscillospiraceae bacterium; assembly: GCA_017396055.1. GTDB lineage: Bacteria > Bacillota > Clostridia > Oscillospirales > Ruminococcaceae > Faecivivens. The sequence continues at coordinate 1,501 of JAFQND010000127.1, read as the reverse complement.
GCGCAAAGATGCCGATCACATAGATCAGCCGGACGACCACCGTCTTCAGGGTGATGAAACGGTAGTTCTCGATGGCTTCGTTGAGCCATTCCACCATGAAGATATTGGCAAATACCTTGACGCCGAGGGTCAGGAAGATCACCCGGCTCATCGAATCCAGCGAGAAGAAGACGATACCGGTATAAGCCGCCAATACCACCGAGTTGGTCACAAGGCCGATGACAAAGAGGCTGGAATAAAGTCTGCGGCATTTTTCCCTGTCATCCCGGACAGAAGCCACTTCGCGGACACCGTAGGTATAGATGCCGAAAATGCCGAAGATCAGAGCAAAGTCCAGCCAGGTGGTAGCATCATTGAAGATGCCGTACAGCTCCTTGTCAAAAAGCCGCTGGATATAGGGTCCGACAAGGATCGGCACGATCAGCCTGAAAACCTTCAGAAGGAAATTATAGATGGAGTTGGTTGCGATAGACTTGGACAAAACGCTGCCTCCTCGGGATCATTTCTCGCCGGGCATATAGCCTTCGGTAAAGGAAAGCTTATGGAAATTGTGGTGACCCTTCTGCTGTTCAGCGGGAGGGGGTGTCATAAAATCGCCGTAACATTCGGTCAGCACCGAAGCCGCATCCTGCGGAATCGGGAAGCTGCAGTCATCGAAGGGGACATATTTCGGCTCGCCGAACCACTCTCTTCTGAAATCGTATTTGTGGGAGTTGGTGAACGAAGCGATATCGCTGCACATCTCATCGTCTTTTTTCAGCTTCGGGAAGACATGTTTGTACCAGAAGCGGAAGATACCGCCCTTTTTGAAGATGCGGTTGGTGATGGGATAAATATATCTGCCCGAACCGTAAGAGGGCACATAGGAACGGGTGGCGTTGTAATCGAACATGGTGATGTACTCGCCTACTCTGCGCCAGAATTTACTCTTTACATAATCGTCCAGTACAAAGATATCGACAAAAAGACCGTGGTGCATCTTCAGGTCCTTGACATAGGGCTCGACGAAAGAGGTATTGTCCTTGCGGATCTTGGTGATCTTGATGTTATAGCCGGGGTCGGTCTGGATATCCTGGAAGAAATATCCCTCGACCGGATGGCTGAGCCAGTAGGCGCGGAGCTTTTCGTAATCGGCGCGGAACATCATGATATCGGCGTCATCGTCCCAGGGGATAAAACCGCCGTGACGGACGGCGCCCAGTGCCGAGCCGTAAAAGAGATAGTACGGGGTACCCGCTTCTTTACAAACCCGGTCGATGACCGAGAGGATCTCGCGGGCGGTGGCCTGTATTTTCAGAAGGTTCTCCTGTTCCAGTTCCATAAAGATCTCCTTTCTTTTTTCCGGAAATGGCTATGGGGCGGTCGCCCGCCCCCTGTGATCATCGGTTATTTTTTTGCCCTTCGGGAGGGTTTGAACTTCAGCTTGGGGATTCCCTTATCCCGTTTGCGGCCAAAGATCCATCCCTCGATGACAGCGCCCGGTGTACGGCGGGCGGGACAT
>JAFQND010000126.1 GCA_017396055.1 Oscillospiraceae bacterium | reverse complement strand
TAGGCGAAGTACCGCTCGGTATATTTTTCCGGGCCGCTGTGATGGATATTTTTCTGGCTGAGGGGTTTCTCCAGCTTTTTCCAGCCATCGATATCATATCGCAGGATCACCTGGTAATCGTTGTCTTTCCGGTCGATATCTCTATAGATGCCGTATGCCACATAGAGATCGTACTTGCCTTCTTCGCCGAAAGCAGGGCCGAAGGTGATGCCGTCGATACCGCTGCAGCCGAAACGATGCTTTACGCCGTTTTCCTCAGCATTGAAATCGTCCACGACATCTTTCAGATAAACGGTGGTCATGACGCCGTCCTTTTCAGCGTCCATATCGGTGCGGGTGATCTTGTCGCCGTCAAAAATGGCAATGTAGAACGCATCCTGCAGTTCTTTTTCCATGCCGAGATTTTTCAGGATCCCTTTGCCGACAGCATCGTTTTTGAACTCGAGAGAGCCATAGATGCGGCCGTCGGTACCGAGAGCAAGACAGCCCAGATGGCCGGTAAGACCCTTGACCGAACCGATGAGGTTGCCTTCAAGGTCCAGTTTCAGAAGCTCGGTGGTAAAGGAGCAGTAGAGATATTTGCGGGACTTGTCCAGTGCGATGCCCTGAATGTGACCGCCTTTGCTGTGACCGGTGAAGATGGTGCGGGGAAGATTCTGAATCGTCATGATAGATCTCCTTTCAGCTGATAACCGGCAGCGCGGAGAATGTCCAGCGCCGGAAGAAACTGTTGTTTTTTCGTGAGGATATAATCAGTGTCAAAGGTGGACACCGCAAAGATCGGGATACCCGCTTCTGCCAGCCGGGAGGAGATATCGCTCAGGATTCCCACAAGAGAGAAATCCAGCGTACCTTCCACACGAAAGCACCTCCAGCCGTCTTCCCGGGAAAGGGTATCCTTCGGGACAGCTTCGGTAGGGCAGACAAGAGAACATTCCCGGTCTGTTTTTCCGATAAAGCAGAAATCTGTTTCAAAGGGAAGATGGGTGTCTTTTTTCAGCTTGCAAACCGTAAAATTCTGCGGCAGAACTTCCAGGATCATTTTTTCAGAATACCGCTCTTGTCAATGGATTCGATGGCGCGGATCATTTCGTCGTCATCCTGTACCAGAGCGAAGCGGACATGACCTTCACCGGAAGGACCGAAGGCAGCACCGGGAGTGATCAGTACGCCGGCTTTTTCGAGAAGTTCCATGGCAAAGGCGCGGGAATCGGTATAGCCTTCGGGGAGAGCAGCCCAGACGAACATGGTGGCTTTGGTTTTTTCGATCTTCCAGCCGATCGCATTCAGTCCGTCCACCAGCATATCGCGGCGGTGTCCATAGGCGGCACAGGTGGCGGCGACACAGCTCTGGTCACCGGTGATGGCGGCAACGGCAGCCTTCTGAACGGGCAGGAACATACCATAGTCCATGTTGGACTTGAGCATCTTCAGGTGTTTTACAACATCTTTATTGCCGATACAGAAACCGCAGCGGGCACCGGCGAGACCATAGGTCTTGGAGAGAGAGTTGAACTCAACGCCCACTTCCTTTGCACCCTCAAACCGCAAGAAGCTGCCGCAGGTCAGGCCGTCGAAGACAAGTTCACTGTAGGCGTTGTCATGCAGGACGATAATATCGTGCTTCTTTGCGAAAGCGATCAGCTTTTCATACCACCAGTCGGGTGCAATGGCAGCGGTGGGGTTGTTGGGGTAGGAGACCACCATCAGCTTTGCAGCATCGGCGACTTTATCGGGGATAATGTCGAAATCGATCAGATAGTCCTTTTCGGGAACCATGGGCATATAGTACAGCTCTGCGCCGGCGAGAGCGGGACCGTCACCGAAAACAGGATAGCAGGGGTCGGGCACAAGGACGACATCTCCCTCGTCGACGATGGAAAGGGCGATATGGGCAAGGCCTTCCTGTGAACCGAGCAGAGAGACGATTTCGGTTTCGGGGTCGATGGCAACACCGTAGCGGCGGTCATACCAGAGTGAGACGGCTTTCTGCAGTTCAGAGGTATCGCTGATGGCATAGATATAGTTTTTGGGGTCGGCGGCAGCACTCATGAGCGCCTCGATAATATGGGGTGCGGGAGGAATATTGGGGGCACCGATGCTTAAATCGACAACATGTTTTCCGGCGGCCTGCTGGTGGTTTTTTTCTGTCAGAAGGGTGGCAAAAATACCTTCGCCGAACCGGTCCATGCGCTTGGAGAATTTCAAAGAGATCGCTTCCTTTTACAAAATCTGTATACTGACTATCATAGCACAAAATGTGGGGAGAAGCAACAGAAAAAGCACACGGAGAACCGTGTGCTTTTTGAATGAGCAGAGATTATTTTGCAAAGTTTTCGAAGTAACGCTGGATCAGGACGATAGGAGTGCCCTTATCGCCGGAGCCGCTGGTCAGGTCGCACAGGCTGCCGATCAGGTCGGTCAGCTGGCGGGGAGTAGTACCCTGGCTGGCCATGGAGCCTTTCAGGCTGCCTTCCTTGGCGGCGATGCTCTTGCGGATGGCATCGGTCAGTTCTTCGCCGGACAGGTCGGCAAAGTCGTTGTCGGCCAGATACTTCAGCTTCAGCTCGTTGGGCTGGCCTTCGAGACCGGCGGTATAAGCGGGTGCAACAACGGGGTCAGCCAGTTCCCAGATCTTGCCGACGGGATCTTTGAAGGCGCCGTCGCCGTAAACCATGACCTCGATCTGTGCGCCGGTGGCGGCGATCAGGCTGGCCTGCAGGTCGGCTACAAATGTATCACAATTTCTGGGGAAGAGTTTGACGGTCTCTTCGGTGGCTTTATTGCTGCCCAGCAGGCCGAACTTTTCGTTCCAGCCGCTGCCGTCAACGCTTTCGGTCATGATATCGGACAGGGTCAGTACCTTTTCAGCACCGGCTGCCAGCAGGCGGCGCTTGCTGCGGTGTCTGGAGTGGATATCACAGCAGAGAATATTCTTGGTGTAAGGAAGCAGAGCGGTAACATTGTTGGCGAAGATGAATTCAACTTCGCAGCCCTGTTCACGGAAGAGATCACCGTAGTACTCAACATAGTCAACACCGGTGAAGGGGTGCTTGACATAACCGAACAGCTCGCGGTATTTCTTCAGGTCGAGAACGTCGCTCCAGGGATTGACGCCCTTTTCGTCCAGCAGGTCTTCATCAAAGAGATGGTTGCCTACTTCGTCAGAGGGATAGCTCATCAGCAGATAAACTTTCTTGAAAGCTTTTGCGATGCCCTTCAGGCAGATGGCGATCCGGTTACGGCTCAGAATGGGGAAAGTGAGACCAATG
>JAFQND010000125.1 GCA_017396055.1 Oscillospiraceae bacterium | reverse complement strand
TCTGCCAGATGGAAAGGATGGAACACATAGGGCATACCGGATTTGTCGGTCTGTTCCTTATGCGCCTCATAGCAGAGTTTCAGTGCCTTTTTGGTCATGGGGGTATAAAGCATGGTTTCTCCTTTCGGTCACTTTCTCTTTTGATAGTCGGCGTCAATGCTGGCTCTCCAGCTGCCGTCATCCAGCACAGAAGCTGCGCCGCAGGAAGGCGCAGCGCGGAATTTTCCTACCAGATCGCTCACAGCGGCAAAATTCTCTCTCGTCCCCCGGGCATCGGAATGATAGTTCACCGCACGGGAAGCATCGATCCCCACCCTGCCTGCAGCTGTGATGGCATCGATATTGGCGCCGAGAAAAACAAATTCCCAGCCGTCTTCCTTCTGTTGTTCCACAAGGGCTTTGACCTGTGACGACGAATATTCACGCGAAGCATTCTCCTCGCCGTCCGTAATGATCACAAAAAGGGTCTTGTCAGGCCGGTATTCCTTCAGGACATGTTCCCTCGCCCGTCTGATCTTCCGGATCGTACAGCCCATCGCATCCAGCAGTGCTGTACAGCCGCCCACCTGATAGTCCTTTTCGGTCAGGGGCGATACGCCGCCGATATCTGCGCGGTCGTGAAGCAGTTCGACTTCCCCGTCAAAGAGAACCGTGGTGACAACGGCATCGCCGCCCTCTTTTTTCTGTTTTGCGAGCATCGAGTTGAATCCGCCCACCGTATCCCGCTCAAGGCCGGACATCGAACCGGAGCGATCCAGGATAAAAACGAGTTCTGTGAGATTTTTCTTCATGATACAGTACCTCCAAAGTTTTTTCTGACTTCAGTGTACCGTATTTTCAGCTCGAAAAGGTCGCCCGAAAAGCGACAGTTTTACAAGACAGTCTTCCACTTTCCGCTGCGGTAGCGAAGATAGAACAATACTGCCCGCACAGTGATCTCAACAGCGACCACGATATATGCCGTGGTCAGCTGCAGATGGAGTACGCGGATCGCAATGAGCAGACCGGCGGTCCGGATGCCCCAGTTTGCGGCGGCATTGATGTAGAAGATGGATTTGGTATCGCCCGCACCGCGCAGCGCACCGGAATAGATCCAGCCGATGACCTGCGGTACCTGAATGGACGCCTCCACTCTCAGACATCCGGCCGCAATGGCGATAACAGTGGGGTCCGGCGTGAACATGCCGATAATGGGCTCCGCAAAGACAAAAAGTGCCGTTCCCGTAAAGAACATGACCGTTCCGCCCATCAGATTACAGTTTTTGACAAACCGTTCGGCAAGGGCGGGATCTCCGGCACCCAGCGACGGTCCGACCAGAGTGGTGATCGCCATCTGAAATGCGAAGGCCGGCATATAGGAAAGCGACTCCGCCGTGCCGCAAAGGGCGTTGGCTGCCACGCTTGCCGTTCCCAGCGCAGCAATGGTGCTGGCGGTCAGTACACCGGCAGAAGAGAGACAAAGGCGCTCCAGCATGGCGGGCATGCTGATCTTGAAAATGCTGCGGCAAAGCTCTCTGTCCGGCTGCAGCGAATTCTTTTCCCTGAAGGAAATATGATAAGGGTTGCTCTTGCGGAAGGCATTGAACAGAGCGATACCGCCCGAAACCGCCATACCGATGGCAGTCGCCGTGGCTGCGCCCGCAACTCCCCATCCCGCGCCGATCATGGTAAACGAGATACCCGCGACTGTGATCTCTCTTGTGGGATAGATCAGCAAAAAGTTACCGACGACATTGACAACGTTGAGCACCATATTGGCCTTCATCGGCGTTTTGGTATCGCCGTATCCTCTGAAGGCGGAGTTCAAGATCATACCTGTCAGTGAGAAGATGCGTCCGCAGGAAACGATAAAGTTATACTGTGCGGCGGTATCCAGAATCTCGGGAGCCGCTCCCATCCAGAGAGGGATCTGTCTCGAAAGGGCCAGCACCAGTATTGTCACAGGCGCACCCACATACAGAATGGCCAGCAAGGCATGCCGCATCAGTCTGCGTACCATGGCAGCATCCTCAGCACCGGTCGCTCTCGCTACCAGAGCGGTAATGCCCACGCCCAGCGACATAACCAGACCATTCAAAAGAAATACCGGTGAGTTGCTGATGCTGACAGACGCAGTAGCCTCTGCGCCCAGCGAACCTACCATCATGGTATCCACAAAGCTGACCAGAGTCGTAAAGATCTGTTCTACAAATACCGGCCATGCCAGTAAAAGGATCGTCAGATAAGGTTTGCGGGAACTGTCTGTAATGTTAAGCTGAGTTTTCGATGCCATCGAAAGCCGCCTCCTTTTGCAGCACAAGCCGGCGTGCTGTATTGACTTTCATTATAGGCTCGCTGTCTGCCTTTTGCAAGGCTTTTTCAAATTAAAATACCATTGCAGTGATCGATCTCGTGCTGGATGATCTGGGCCGTCCAGCCGGTAAAAGTTTTCTGACGTTCTTTCATGTCAGAAGTCTGATATTTCACCTTGATCGACTTATAGCGCTTCGTCCTGCGGGTGCCGGTCAGCGACAGGCAGCCCTCTTCTGTTTCATAGGCGCCGGAGCATCTGACGATCTCCGGGTTGAACATGACCATATAGCTGCCCTCGTTGTCAAAGACAATGATCCGCTTTTTGACGCCGATCATATTGGCAGCCATACCAACACAGCCTTCCGCGTTGGCAGTAAGAGTCTCCAAAAGGTCTTCGGCGACCGAAAGGTCCGCCTTATCTGCAGCTTCCGACTTCTGTCCGAGAAAAACCGGGTCTTTCATGATGGGTCTTACCATAATGATCTCCTTTACGAGCTGAGAGGCCGTTCGCCGAAATCGAACAGTGCCTCATTGACAGCGAAAATGTCATATACTTTTTCTTCCAGGAACCACGAAACGATGACATCCGCCCGGGAACTGTCCGAGAGCGCATATCCCGCCCGTTTCAACAGATCTCTCGCCTCATCGCTGTTCAGTTCCAACGCAATGGCCAGCGCCAGTACAGTGGCTTTTGATGGGCTGTAATCCTCTTTTCTCAGCTTGGAGAAAAGCCTGCGGTCCATATTCGCCCGCTTATAGACAGCCGAATCGGTCAGTCCCCGTTCATCGATCAGTCTGAACAGCCTTGCGGAAAAGCTCTCCTCCAGCTCTGCCACCGCCTCTTTCAGCGAGCGGCTCTTTCTCAAAAGAGGACTGACGGGTGCCGCCGACGGTGCACACACAGGCATCCCGTCGAAAAGTTCCGGCTCATTGGCATTGCGGGAGTACTCATGTTCCTCCACATAATGGTCGTCGATATACTCGCTGATCCGGCCGAACCGCTCCTCACCGATCAGAAGCGCTGTCCTTCCGAATACGGCCAGCGTCACATCCATCTCGTTTTCCTTCAGAAAATCCGTGATGCTCTCGGATGCAATGCGGAAAGCCTCCCTTTGCGGATAGCCGAATATACCAGCCGAGATCAGCGGAAAGGCGATCGATTCACATCCGTAAAGTTTTGCCAGTTCCAAAGATGCCTGATAACATCCTCTGAGCAGTTTTTCCTCGTTACGCTCACCGCCGTACCACCTCGGTCCGACGGCATGGATGACATATTTCGCCGGAAGATCAAATCCGGGGGTGATGACCGCACTGCCTGTGGGACATCTGCCGATACCAAGACAGGCTTTCTCCAGTTTTTCCCGTCCCGCGGCGGCAAAGATCGCACCGCAGACTCCTCCGCCGGCAGCGAGATATTCATTGGCGGCATTGACGATGGCATCCGCATGGATGCGGGTGATATCTTCTCGGATAATATGGAAGGGCATAGTTTTCTCCTTTCGGTAAAAGGGTCATTTTCATTGTATCACATCCCCTCTCCGGCGGCAAGCCGGCTTGAATGATCCTCCTCTTCGCTGTATAATGAAAAAGAAAGGATGTGAAAATGTTGTCTCACTCTAACAAACCCAACCTCCTGTTCATTTTCGCAGATCAGTGGCGGCGCTCAGCGCTCGGCTGTCAGAACGAAGATCCCGTATATACGCCTCATATGGATGCCTTTGCCGCAAGAGGACTTCGTTTCAATAACGCCGTCAGCACCTTCCCCCTCTGTTCTCCTCACAGAGCCAGCCTTCTGACCGGAAAACATCCTCTTTCCACCGGTGTCTTTACCAACTGCAAGCCCTGCTGTGAAGCTCATCTGAGAGATGACGAGATCTGTATCAGCGATGTCTGCGCCTCTGAAGGATATGAAACCGCCTATATCGGCAAGTGGCATCTGGCAATCCCGGAGTCCCGATATGAAAAAGAACCCCTGTCCGGCGCCCGGAACTGGGACGCCTATACACCGCCCGGAAAAGGCCGTCACGGTTTTCAGTTCTGGCATTCCTACGGTGCATGGGACGCCCACCTTGCTCCCCATTACTGGGAGGATACCCCTGTACAGCTGAAGCCCGGCAAATGGTCCCCCGAACATGAGACCGATGTACTTCTCGACTGGCTGGAAAAGCGCGAAGGCGACGTCCCCTTCTGTGCGTTCGTCTCCTGGAATCCGCCCCACAGCCCCTATGACCAGGTGCCTCAGAAATATCTTGACCTCTATCCGGAGGATATCCCCCTGCGCGCCAATGTACAGACCGGCGACATCCGCTGTCATACCTATGAGCCAAAGCCCTATGATGAAACAGGCCTGAAAGAGATCACTAGACAGTACTACGCCGCCGTTTCCGGCCTGGACGATAATTTCGGGCGCATTCTGCAAAAGCTGGACGAGCTTCAGCTCGCCGAAAATACCATCGTTGTCCTGACCGCCGACCACGGCGATATGCTCGGCTCCCACAAGCTGATCACAAAGCATGTCTGGTATGAAGAGTCCGCCGGTATCCCGCTCATCATGGCGGGCCCCGGTATCCCCGAAGGAAAAGTCACCGACACTGTCATCGGTTCGCCGGATATGATGCCGACGCTGCTCAGCATGATGGGGCTGCCCATCCCCGAAACGGTGGAAGGCGACGATATGTCGACAGCTGTATACTCGGGTGAGACCGATGAAGAAAAACTCTGCTATCTCTGTGCCTGCCCGGGCAGAGATGTCTTCCAGGATGCCTTCCGCAAAGCGGGCGAGGATATCCTTGCCTTCGGATGGCGCGCTGTCCGCTCCACCCGGTACACCTATGTGGCAGAAGTAGGCTATGAAGTCACGCCGCACCTTTCCCGTCTGCTCTATGACCTGCAGGAAGACCCCCTTCAGCTCTCGCCAAAGGTCGTTACCGACCCGTATGCCGACCCGCTCACCGCCCGGATGGAAGAGAAGCTGAAAAACTGGCTCATAAAACAAAACGACGGATTCATCCGCCATCTGAAATAACAAAAAGCCCGGGAGGAAATCCCGGGCTTTCTTTACATCTCACGTTTCTGGTAAAATTTCACCGACAGTAACCACGACAGCAGATAGATCACCGCTGCTGCAAAGAAGAACACAGTCATGCCGCCTTCGGCCGAACCGGAAAATCCGCCATTCTGTGCGGTGATAGAGGTGGCTGCAAAGCTGCCGCCGATGACGACATAATAGACCAGTCTTCCCTTCTGGGTGCCGAAGCGGAAAGCAAAGGGAAGCATCACCGCAGGAGCAAGAATATTCATTCCGCAAACAAAGAGGATCAGTGACCAGAGATCGCTCCAATGGCCGCCGCTGACGATCACCCGAAGGATCTGAGAGATCAGGATAACACCGACCGTACCGCCGCCGATGATCAGCCCCACCAGATATTTTGCCGAAACATACTGTTTTCTCGTCACAGGAAGACTGTCGCACCAGGGACAGAACCGCTCCATCTCGTCATAGGTGAGAAGGGTCATGGGCAGCATGCCGGTGATGATGCCGGGATAGGACACAAAGAAAATGTCGTTGTTCCCCGTAAAGGAAACCAGGGTAAACACTGCCACAATGATCAGGATCGCTTTGGCATATTTCCAGAGCATGATCATGTCTTTCCGGATAAGGCCTTTCATCTCTCCGCCTCCTTCACCATGTAAATAAACAGCTGCTCCAGTTCTACGGGCAGAAGTTCTCTGTCCGGAACAGCTTCCCGTTTTACCATTGCCTCCACACCATAGGCGGATTCTTTTTTGCCCATGACCGCGCCTGCGGGAAGTCCTGCCAGTTCCTCAGCCGTACAGAGCAGGATGCCGTATTTTTCTTTCATTGCGTCTTTCTCTTCACAGAGGAGCAGCTTGCCGCCGTGCAGAAAAGCGATATAATCACAGATCTTCTCAAGATCGCTGACGATATGGGAGGAGATCAATACCGAATGTTCCTCGTCCCTTGTAAATTCGCTGAACATCTGTACCACTTCGTCCCGGACAACGGGATCAAGACCGTTGGTGGCTTCATCCAGTATCAGAAGCTTTGCCCGATGGGACATGGCAACTGCGATGCCGAGCTTCATTTTCATACCCTGAGAAAACTCTTTGAAGTTTTTATTTTCCGGCAGCCGCAGTTTTTTCGTGAGCCGTTCGTACTCCGCCTGATCCCAGTTCCGATAGATATCGCCCATGATGCGGCCAACCTGTTTCACATTCAGACAGCCGGAAATTCCCACCTGATCCAATACGACGCCGATCTCCTCTTTGACAGAGGCGATATCCTGTCCAAGAACGCTTACGCTGCCGCCGTCTTTTCTGATCATCCCGAGAATCAGTTTGATGATGGTCGTCTTGCCGGCGCCGTTTTCACCGATAAGCCCCATGATACAGCCTTTCGGCAGCACAAGATCAACTCCGTCAAGCGCAAAGCCCTTATATTTTTTCGTCAGCCCTTTCAGTTCCAGTGCATTCATTCCGATCCCTCCCGGATAAGCGTCCACATTTCCTCTACTTCTTCTTTTTCAAGCCCGCAAAGCGATGCCAGCCGCAGGATCTCTTCCATATGCTCTTCGATCCGTTTCAGATTCTCTTCCCGCATCAGCGAAAGGTTCTTTGCCGCCACAAAACAGCCCTTGCCCGGAAGGGTGTAAAGATAGCCTTCCTTCTCCAGCTCATCATAGGCGCGCTTGGTGGTGATCACGCTGATCTGCAGGTCTTTGGCGAGATTTCGTATGGACGGCAGCGGAGAATCCGCCCGCAGTATCCCGCTCATGATCTGTTCTTTGATCTGTGTGAAGATCTGCTCATAAATTGGGGTACCGCATTTATTATCTATCAGAATGGTCATCTTATCACCTCAGTATACTGTACATATACAGTATATACAGTTGCTTGGCCTGTGTCAAGCAGAAAATGAAAAAACCGGGGAAATTTTCATTTCCCCGGGATATTTTATCCGATGCCATGCTCAAGTTCTTCAACAAAATCAACCGCAAAACGATCCATCTCCTCACAGAGTCCGACCGTCTCCGGCAAATAACAGCTATTCTGTCCCAACACATGGGCTTTCATATAGTCCAGCGTCTCACGCAGAGTCTGCCCCCGCACCGAACCGGTGATCAGTGTTTTGACGACCAAATAGGTCCGTCCGCCCTCCAGCACATGTGCGTCATGAAGGATCTTTCCCTCAAGAGTCTCCGGCATTTCCGGCCGCTGAGACTCCCAGGCTATCTTTACAATTTTTTCGATGTCTTCCACGCCGTTTCCGGCAAGCCAGTCTCTGACCGCCTGTTCATCCGACCAGATAAAACCGTGAAAATACAGTGCATAGACCAGCGCCTCACGATCCACCTGATAATTTCCCATCCGGAGAATCTTTTCCATCCACCGTCCTGTCAGCTCAATGTGCCACATATCATGCATGATATCCTTGCCGGCATAGTAAGGTTCAGCAAACGCCTTCAGTTTTTCCATGTTGATCATGATGATCCACTCCTTTTGAATATTTGAATCATCGATCTGCCATTGGCAATATGGTAGTCCTTTCGATTACGATACAGTATATATTCCGACAGCAGCTTTGTCAAGTGCCGTCCTCAAAACAAAAACCGGGGAAAATTTCATTTCCCCGGTTCGCTTTTATTTCTTTCCGAAAGCAGCCTGATCGTTGACAGGGCTGGAACGGGCACCGATATCGGGATAGCGGTGTTCCAGTGCCGCGAAGGAATACTCGATATCTTCCAGCACTTCGCTGACGCTGCCTGCGCCGACGGTGACCATGTCACAGTCACGGATGGCGTTCCACGAGAAGGTCAGACCTACATAGGGGGTGCATCTGCCCGCTGCCATGGGTTTGATGGTCATGACCGGCTTCTTTGCCGAATGGATGATACGG
>JAFQND010000124.1 GCA_017396055.1 Oscillospiraceae bacterium | reverse complement strand
TCTGCTCTACACCATCCGTCCTATCCAGGAGGCGGTGCAGATACCAACGCTTCCTTCACGCTGGACACCTACACCCATGTCACTACCGATATGCAGAAACGGGCGGCGACGGTGGTCAGCGGGTTCATGGAGGACATCTTCGGAAAGGAGCTGAAGCCTTGGCAAGAAAGCGAAAAAGCGGAGAAGGCACCGTCCGCCTGAGAAAAGACGGACGCTGGGAAGGTCGGGTCGTCATCGGTTACAAGGAGAACGGATACCCGCAAACCAAAAATGTAACGGCAAAGACCAAAGCCGAATGCCTTGAAAAGCTGGAAAAGCTCAAAGAGGAATACGGTCCTCCGAAAAGGGAGAATATCAAGGCGGATATGCCCTTCGGGGAGTGGATCGACTTCTGGTATCAGAACTATTCCAAGCCGAAACTCCGCCCCACCACCCAGCAGGGGTATGAGGTGAGGATCTATCTTCATATCATACCGGAGCTGGGAACGATCCCGCTGAACAAACTGACGCAGAATGACCTTCAGCAGTTTTATGGGCGGCTTAAAACGGGCGGCAGGCTGCGGTACACCGATCAATATGGAGATGGATTATCGGATGCTATGGTGCGGGGCTGTCATGCCAGCTGCCGTTCCGCTCTGGAAAAGGCGGTGGCTGAGGGGCTGATCCGCACAAACCCTGCCATCGGCTGTAAGCTGCCGCCCAAAAAGGCCAGAGAGATGCAGGTGCTAACCCGTGAGGAGATGCAGCGGTTTCTCATCCAGGCAAAGGAGGAGGGTTTCTACGAGCTCTTCCTGCTGGAACTGGCGACCGGCATGCGCCGCGGCGAACTGCTGGCGCTGCAATGGAATGATCTCAACTTCGAGACAGGAGAGCTGCAGATCAACAAACAGATCTATCGGGCAAATGAAAAACTTACAGTATCCGTTCCAAAAACAAAGGCTTCCATCCGTACCCTGACGCTGCCGTCTTCGGTGGTCGATGTTCTGGCGGAATACCAAAAACGGATCGACTCCCGTTGGATGTTCCCTTCGACTGTAGTTGAGGATATGCCCTTCGACCCAGCCTACATCCGCAACCGGCTGCATCTGATCCTGGAACATGCAGAGTGTAAACAGGTCAGGTTCCATGATCTCAGACACACCTTCGCCACGACAGCGCTGGAGCATGGGATGGACGTCAAGACCCTCTCGACCATTATCGGTCATGTGTCGGCAGCGACCACGCTGGACATTTACACCCACATCACTGATGATATGCAGCGCACCGCCGCCGTCAACATTGACAGGGGGATCGGAAAGGCGCAAACCGACGAGAACGCTTTGAAAAATGGGAGTGAAGATGAAAGTAGGATCGGCTCACCCATCAGCACCTTCAAGCCCTACACCGGAAAGATACGCAAGGCCGGGACAGGGTGCATCACCCAGATCAACGATCATCTTTGGGAGGGACGATATTCCCCGGTCTGGCCGGACGGCAAAAAACACTCCCGCAATGTCTACACCCACACCCGCGAGGAGTGTGAGGAGAAGCTGAAGGTACTCATCGAGGAGATGAAAGCGGAGATCAAGGCGCTGAAAGAAGCGTCAAAAACTGCGGGGCAATAAACGAAAGAAAACGGATTTGGGGCCGTGAAAAATCACGGCCCCGAAAAAATTTGGTCGGAGTGACAGGATTCGAACCTGCGGCATCGAAGTCCCAAACTTCGCGCGCTACCAACTGCGCCACACCCCGATATTCACTTTTTTTTCATCGAGAAAATTCCGTCTATGGGATTGTCTGTGGTCTTGCGAGGATTTACCAAAGGATTTGCACACTGGCAGAAAACCGACTTTCCGCAGTGTTGCGGGGTTATTCGAGGTTTCGGGGAAAAGCTGATGGATGAAACCGTCAATCCTCCCAAAGCAGGCGCGCTACCAACTGCGCTACACCCCGATATTAAGTT
>JAFQND010000123.1 GCA_017396055.1 Oscillospiraceae bacterium | reverse complement strand
GACTCCCACCGTCTGCGGTCTGGGTGTACTGGTCAATCCCGATCTGACCGTTCGTGCAGCCGGCGGCTTTTTGCTGCAGCTGCTGCCCTTTACTCCCGATTCTGTCATCGAACATCTGGAGAAAACCATCGAAAAGATCCCGCCCGTCTCCACCATGATCGACAGGGGAATGACTCCTCCCGAGATCTGTAAGATGCTGCTGGAGGGCCTCGAACCCGAGATTCTGGATGAGACCATTTCCGGTTATGTCTGTGACTGCAGCCGCGACCGGGTTGAAAGAGCCCTGATGAGCCTTGACCCTGCGGACATCAATGAGATGATCGCCGAAGACAACGGTGCCGAAGTGGGATGCCATTTCTGTGAGAAAAAGTATCGCTTTACCGCTGAGGAACTGGCTGAGCTGCGGGACCGCCGTGCCAATCAGTCCGACGAGGAGGACGACGAAGCGTGAGAGTCATGATCATCGGCGATGTGGTGGGACAGCCCGGCTGTGATTTCCTCCGCAAACGCCTGCCCGCATTCAAGCGGGAGAAAAAGGTCGACGCAGTGATCTGCAACGGTGAGAACTCTGCCATCGGCAACGGTATTCTCCCTCAGTCTGCCAATTTTCTTTTTGACAGCGGTGTCGACGTCATCACCGGCGGCAATCACTCCTTCAAGCGCCGCGAGATCCAGGATTATATCGAAGAGCATCCCGACCTGATCCGTCCTGCCAACTATCCTCCCGGGGTCTATGGAAACGGCTGGTACCGCCTCGACCTGGGCAACGCCAGCATCCTTGTGATCAATGTGCTGGGCCAGGCATTCATGGACCCTATGGATGATCCTTTCCGCACCTGCGATCGGATCATTTCTGAAGTAAAGGCTGATTTTGTCATCGTCGATTTCCACGCCGAAGCTACCGGCGAAAAGATGGCGCTGGGATACTATCTATGCGGAAAAGCTTCCGCCGGGGTGGGTACTCATACCCATGTCCAGACCGCCGACGAACAGATCATCGACGGAAAGACCGGTTATATCTCGGATCTGGGCATGACCGGCCCTATCCGCTCCATTCTCGGCACCCTGCCGGAAGATATCGTCCGCAAGATGACGACCCATCTGCCCACCCGGTTCAATGTACCCGATGGCCCCTGCAAAATGGAAGGCGTTATTCTTGATTTAGACAAAAAGACTGGCAATTGTACTAAAATTGAGCGTTTTCAGCTTCGATAATCAACTTTTCTTTCAAAAAATACTTGCAAATTGTGAAGAAATGAGTTATAATACATCCATAGGAGAGGAACCTCCGGGATTTTCCATCAGCCTCTGAGTGGTCCTTTCTTTGTCGGTCGGCTTTTGTGGCCGAATAACCGTTTGCAGGAGGCATTCCTATGGAAGTTTTGAAAGTATCGGCAAAATCCGTACCCAATTCCGTGGCAGGCGCTATTGCCGGCGTTGTCCGTGAAAAAGGTGAAGTAGAGCTGCAGGCGGTGGGTGCCGGTGCCGCCAATCAGGCCATCAAATCCATTGCTATCGCGCGCGGGTTCCTGGCCTCGTCAGGTGTCGATCTGGTCTGCACACCGTCTTTTGCCAGCATTGATATCGACGGTGAAGAGCGCACGGCTATCCGGTTGATCGTCAATGCCAGATAAACGAACACGGACGGAGCAGGAAACTGCTCCGTTTTTGTTTTGCTTGCATTCGGATAGGAAAAGTGCTATGATAGTACTGCTGACTTTTTAATTTTAAAGGAGTAAATCGATTTTATGTATAGCTTCCGCAACGATTACAGTGAAGGCGCCCATGAAAAGGTGCTGAAAGCGCTGACCGATACCAATTACATCCAGACCGTTGGTTATGGTCTTGACCCCGTCTGTGAAGAGGCGAGGGAACTGATCCGCAATCTGTGTAATGCACCACAAGCGGATGTCCACTTCCTTGTCGGCGGCACCCAGACCAACCTTGTGGTCATTGATTCGCTGCTCAGACCCTATGAAGCGGTCATCGCCGCCCATACCGGTCATGTCAATGTCCACGAGACCGGAGCCATCGAAGCCACCGGTCATAAAGTATGCGCTGCTTTTGCCCCCGACGGCAAACTGACTCCCGCTCTGGTGGAGCAGGTGGTAAATGCCCACAGCTCGGAGCATATGGTCCATCCGAAACTGGTTTATATCTCTGATACCACCGAACTGGGTACTCTTTATACCAAATCCGAACTGACCGCACTGCGCCGCTGCTGTGATGAAAACGGCCTTTATCTCTTCCTGGACGGCGCCCGTCTCGGCTCCGCGCTGGCAAGCCCCGAAAATGATCTGACTTTTGCCGACCTGGCAGAGCTGACTGATGTGTTTTATATCGGCGGCACCAAAAACGGTGCGCTCTTCGGTGAGGCGCTGGTCATGACAGTTCCCAACGAGCATTTCCGCTGGCATATGAAGCAGCGTGGCGCGATCCTCGCCAAAGGACGTCTGCTCGGTCTGCAGTTCAAGGCCCTTCTGGAGGACGGTCTTTATCTGGACCTGGCCCGTCATGCCAACGAGCTGGCTTATCGTCTCCGCGACGGCATCGCCGCGCTGGGCTATCCTTTCCCGGTCGCTTCCTCCACCAATCAGCAGTTCCCCGTGGTGCCTGACACCGTCATGGAAAAGCTCATCGGCATGGGTTATGAGTTTGAAGTGGAGCGCAAAGAGGACGAAGATCACACCTGCATCCGTTTTGTCACCAGTTGGGCAACGCCCGTTTCTGCTGTGGAGAAATTCCTGGAAGACCTGGCAAACTGCTGACTCACGAGCTGGGGCACTGCGAGACAGCAAGCT
>JAFQND010000122.1 GCA_017396055.1 Oscillospiraceae bacterium | reverse complement strand
TCGAGCGCAAGGATATCGTCAAGATCCTGGTTGACAAGGCCATGGGCATCTATGAATCTAAGGAAAAGCGCTACGGCGTCAAGTTCATGCGCGAGATCGAACGCCGCATTCTGCTGCAGAACGTCGACCAGAAATGGATGGACCATATCGACAACATGGAAGAACTCCGCAAGGGTATCTATCTGCGCAGCTATGCACACCATGACCCCGTTGTTGAGTACCGTATCGAAGGCTTCGACATGTTCGACGCCATGGTCGCCTCCATCCGTGAGGATACCGTTCGTTTCCTGCTGACCTTCCAGGCACGCTTTGCTCCCACCCAGCAGGCTGTCCGTATGTCTCCTGAAGATACCGATCTGTTTGATATCAGCGAGTCTGACGGTGAAGAAGCAAACGGTCCTGCCGCTCCTCAGGCAGCTCCCTCTGTAAACACCGCAGCAGCTTCTCCCGAAGCAGCCGCCGAGGAGACCGAACCGGAAGGTGAGGCTGTCCTGCCCGAGATGCAGTCTGCTTTCCGCGACCGCGAAGATCTGATGAAACATACCGTTGCCTCTCACGGCGGCGAAGAGGAAGCCCCCAGAAAACAGGCTCCCCGTACTGTTCAGAAGGTTGGCCGCAATGATCCCTGCCCCTGCGGCAGCGGTCTGAAGTACAAAAAGTGCTGCGGCAAAAACGAATCTGCTGAAGATTGATCCATAATCCAGCGCCCGGTTTTTACCGGGCGCTGTCTTTTCAGCAAATTTGAACAAACCAACCGGAAAATTCCAGTTGTTTCGACGAAATATTGGTAAAACGACGAAAAGAATTTTTTTGTCAAAAAGGCTTGCGTTTTTCAAATGAATGTGCTATAATAACATTCGTCGGTTGGAAGACCGACTGAAGATCTGGGTGTGGCGCAGGTGGTAGCGCGCTACCTTGGGGTGGTAGAGGCCGCAAGTTCAAGTCTTGTCACTCAGACCAAGCCGGAGAGTCCGAACGGATTCTCCGGTTTTTACTTTTTCCGGAAAAATCATCACGGAGGGGGCAGCCATGCGAAAATACATTCTCCCCGAAACGGGCAATTTCTATAAAGCCAATCTTCACTGTCATTCCACCGACAGCGACGGCGAGTTTTCTCCTGAGGTGCTGATCGAAGGCTATAAAAATGCCGGCTATTCGATTCTCTGCCTCAGCGAGCACGATAAGTTCATCACCCGTGAGGACTTATGCACTGAAGATTTTCTGCTGCTCAACGGCCTTGAAGTGACCATCAAGAAAAACAACCCCTATTACGGCAGATTTGTCCACATGGGTGCCATCGCTAAAAGCCGGGACATCACTTCCATTCCCGCGCTGCCGGAATATCCTGCGGACGATGAAGATGACGCGGAATATACCGCCCTGGTCAACAAAACAGCCGCATTCTTCAGCGAGGCGGGCTTTATCACCATCTATAACCACATGCGCTGGTCGATGGAAAACGAGAGCCATCTTGCGGATTATGACAGCTTTTCCGGCATGGAGATCCACAACTATTTCAGTGAGCTGATGGGTATCGAGGACTGGAATCTCGCGCCCTTCCTCGAGCAGGTCCGCAGGGGCAAAAAGATGCTCGCCTTTATGGGCGATGACAACCACAACCGCCTGCAGTGGCCGAATATGTCCCTGTACGGGCTCGACCGGTGGGACACCTCTTTCGGTGCATGGAATGTGATCAGATGTCCCGAACTGACCTATGAGAGCGTCATTGCCGCCATCGAGCGGGGAGAGTATTACTGCTCCAACGGTCCGGAGATCTTTGACGCGTATATCGAAGATGATGTGCTGCATGTCTTCTGTTC
>JAFQND010000121.1 GCA_017396055.1 Oscillospiraceae bacterium | reverse complement strand
GTTCAGACGGTAGTCGTTTACGTCGGTGATAACAACGTTGCGTGCGCCGACATGGCAGCAGATAGCGGCAGCCATGATACCGATGGGGCCTGCGCCGGTGATCAGAACGTCTTCACCGATCATGTCATAAGCCAGAGCTGTGTGAACAGCGTTGCCCAGGGGGTCGAAGGAAGAGCAGAGCTCCTCGGGGATACCGGGCTCGACCTTAACAACGTTGAACTGGGGGATTACCAGGTACTGAGCGAAAGCACCGTCGCGGTTTACGCCGACGCCGATGGTCTCTTTGCACAGGTGGCGTTTGCCGGCCTTGCAGTTACGGCAGTGGCCGCAGGTGATGTGGCCTTCGCCGGAGACGATGTCGCCGATCTGATAGCCGTGTACGTTGGAGCCCATTTCGACGATCTCGCCGACGAACTCATGACCGATGGTCATTTCGGGCTTGATGGTAGCCTGAGACCAGGCATCCCAGTTGTAGATGTGCAGGTCAGTGCCGCAGATGGAAGTATAGTGGATCTTGATCTTGACATCATCCACGCCGGTCTGGGGAACGGGTACCTTTTTCAGGGTAAGGCCGGGGGCTGCAGTTTCTTTTACCAGTGCATACATCATTTCCATGTTGATGTTACCGCCTTTCTGTCATTTCCAAGAGGGTGTTTGTTTTTCTATTAAGGACATTTCTTTCAAAACTGTCCTCGTTTACCTATAGTGTACTTGAAAATTGTCCGCAAGTCAAGAACTTTTTTGCAAAAAAAGCCCCGAATTTCAAAGTTTTTTTGCAGAAAAACACGCGCTTTCCCAAGAAAAACACCAACAGAACAAAAAACGAATAATTCCCAAAATTTTCTTGATTTTTTCTGAATTTTCATATATAATAATAAAATAAGACTCCGAAAGGACTGTTATTTTATGCTGGACTCTGTCAACCTGCAAAAGACAACCATGAAAGAAGAATACAAGCCCGAAAGCCGTAAGCTCAAAGACGAGCTTGCCATGCTGCAGCTGAAGCTGAGAGAGAAAAAGCTGCCGGTCATTATCCTGTTTGAAGGCTGGAGCGCCGCCGGAAAAGGCAGCCTCATCTCCGATATGATCCTCACCCTTGACCCCCGTAACTTCAAGGTCTATTCCACCGTGGAACCCACCACCGAAGAACTGCGCAAGCCCCTGATGTGGCGCCACTGGAATGTGACTCCTGCACGCGGACAGATGACGATCCTTGACCGCAGCTGGTACCAGGATGTTTCCATCGCCCGTATGGAACAGGAGCTCAGCGAGGAAGATGCTTTCCGCCGGATGGACAGCATCAAGACCTTCGAACGGCAGCTGACCGATGACGGATACCTGATCATCAAGTTCTTCCTGCACATCTCCCAGAAAGAACAGAAAAAACGTCTTGACAAACTGGAGAAAGACAGCAACACCAGCTGGCGCGTCACCAAAAAAGACCGCCGCCGCAACCAGGAATACGCTGAATACTACCGCGTCTTTGACCAGATGCTGGAGTATACCAATACGGAAAATGCGCCCTGGCACCCCGTTTCCTGCCATGACAAGCGCAGCGCCCTGATCGAGATCTATCACACTGTCATCGACTCCATCAACGAAGCCCTTGCCCGCAAGGAACAGTCCAAAGAAGTCTCCCCCATTGACGCCCACGAAAAATTCAATCTCGTCAAGATGCCCCGTCTGGCCGACATCGACCTGGACCGCACCATCGACGAAGAGGAATACCGCCGTCTGCTCAAGAAAAAACAGGAGCGTCTGCGCGAGCTGCACAACGAGCTCTACCGTAAAAAGATCCCCGTCATCGTCTGCTATGAAGGCTGGGATGCAGCCGGCAAGGGCGGCAACATCAAACGTGTAGCCGCTGCACTTGACCCCCGCGGTTATGAAGCGATCCCCATCGCCGCTCCCTCCTCTGAAGAGCTGGCCCACCATCATCTCTGGCGTTTCTGGAAGAGACTGCCCAAGACCGGCCATATTGCCATCTTTGACCGCACCTGGTACGGCCGCCTGATGGTCGAACGTCTCGAAGGCTTCTGCTCTGAGGACGACTGGCACCGCGCCTTCACCGAGCTGAACGAATTTGAACAGGAGCTCCACGACTGGGGCGCCATCATCGTCAAGTTCTGGATCCATATCGATAAGGATGAACAGTACCGCCGGTTCATGGACCGCCAGAATACCCCCTCCAAACAGTGGAAGCTGACTGATGAAGACTGGCGCAACCGCGAAAAGTGGGATCTGTACGAAGAGGCTGTTGACGATATGCTCCAGCTGACCTCCACTGATTTTGCTCCCTGGACCATCATCGAGTCCAATGACAAGAAATTCGCCCGTCTCAAGGCACTGACTACCCTGATCGACGCCATCGAGAACCGCCTCGGCAAATAAACGCACAAAAGCCCCATCCAGACCGGATGGGGCTTGTTTTTTCTATTGTCCGCTTCGCGGAAAGGATTTCTTACATTGCGATGTGCAAGCAGGGCTCTGCCCTTGCATCCCGCAAGGGGTCGCTGCCCCTTGACCCGATGCTTTGACAATATATCCGGCATCATTCGAAAACCAAAAGTTTTTGAGGATTACAAAGGAACTTTTTCCAAAAAGTTCCTTTGGCAGAGTTTGAGACAGAGTCTCAATAATAAAAAAGCAAAAGCCCGGTCAGAAGACCGGGCTCGTTTTCTTACAGCAGGATAATGCCTCTCTTTTCACAGGCTTCTACCATACCTTCGTCCCACATGGAGGACTGTACCTCGCCGATATGGGCTTTATGCAGCATGACCATACAGAGTCTCGACTGACCGATACCGCCGCCGATCGTCAGGGGCAGCTCGCCGTCCAGCAGCATTTTGTGATAGGGCAGCTCTGCGCGCTCGGTACATCCGGCCAGCTCCAGCTGACGGCGCAGCGATTCGGCATTGACGCGGATACCCATCGAAGAAAGCTCGACCGCTCTTTCCAGCACAGGATACCAGATCAGAATATCGCCGTTGAGCTCCCAGTCATCATAGTCGGGCGCACGGCCGTCGTGCTTCTCACCGTTGGAGAGCTTGCCGCCGATGCCGAGAATAAAGACGCTTCCAAACTCTTTTGCGGCGGCATTTTCCCGCTCTTTGGCAGTCATGCCGGGATAGCGCTGAAGCAGTTCCTCTGCGGTCAGGAAGGTGATCTTCTCATTGATATAGGGCTCGATCTCGGGATTTGCCCGATGAAGCGCCTCTTCGGTCTCCTTCAGTGCCCGCATGATCCGGCGGACAGTGTGACGGAGGGTCTCCTCAGTGCGGGTCTCGGGGGTGATGATCTTTTCCCAGTCCCACTGGTCCACATAAACAGAGTGCAGATTGTCCAGCTCCTCATCTCTGCGGATAGCGTTCATATCGGTATAAAGGCCAGTGTTGGGACCGAAGCCGTAGCGTCTGAGGGCAACGCGCTTCCACTTTGCCAGCGAGTGAACGATCTCCACATCCTCGCCGATATCGGCGATATCAAAGGAAACGGGGCGCTCGACGCCGTTGAGGTTATCGTTCAGACCGCTGCTGCAGCGGACAAAAAGCGGTGCGGACACACGGGT
>JAFQND010000120.1 GCA_017396055.1 Oscillospiraceae bacterium | reverse complement strand
GCCATAACGGTTCCTCCTTTATACACAGGCCGGACAGGGCCGTCCTGCTGTCTCTGTCAACTGTACTTTCCAACAAAATGTTCTGTCTTCTTTTTCGGCTGTTACAAGTGCGTCTTCCCCGCAGCAGAAAGATCTCAGCATTTCTTCCGTCTCGCCGGAGGTCTCATAGTAAAACTGAAACTTCACTTTCTTCAAAGCTTCGTCCGGTTCTTCCCTGTCCGGATCGAAATCGGTGCGTTCTTTCGCAAGATACCCTCCGGCGCAGTGTCGGATCTCCATCAGCAGTTCCGGCGCATCGGGAAACCAGACGCAAAGCCGCTCATCCGGTTTCTCCCGCAGGGAATCCACGATACTCATCAATGTTCCGAATTCCTCTTTTCCTGCCGGTGTCGGCAGCTGCACAAACCACTCCAGCGCCGGGACGCTCTCATCTATCCGGCTGAGTATTTTATGGATCATGGTCTTCCCTCCTTGTCCTTACAAGTATAAGATAACCTATCCGGTGTCCAAAAAAACGGACAGATGAAATTCTCTGGAACTTTTTTTGTGATTGACAAAACTTGAAATGCCTGTATAATAAGAACTATATTTTCACAAAAGGAGCCAGCTGAATGACAAAAAACGAATTCAAGGGACCGGGGATCAATCTCCGTTCCTTCCTCACAGCGATCCTCGTCATCTTTGGTCTGATGATCGTCTCATATATTCTGGGCAACACCATCCCCGGAGGTGTCTATGCCCGTGTGCAGAATGCCGCAGGACAGTCTGTTATCGATACCGTTGCGGGATTCACGCCCGTCGAAGGAGGCATCTCCTTCTGGAAGTGGCTTCTCTCGCCGGTACTCGTGCTGGGCTCTTCGGGAAGCGGCTCACTGATTGCAGTCATTGCCTTTTTACTGGTCATCGGCGGCATCTTTACTGCGCTTGACCGCTGCGGTCTGATGAAATATATGCTGCAGCGGACGGTACACCGTTTCGGCAAAGTCCGCTGGCGGCTTCTGGCTGTGACCGTTCTGCTGTTCATGACAATGGGCGCCATGATCGGTTCCTTTGAAGAAGTCGTCCCGCTGGTACCGATCGTCACGGCGCTTGCTGTCAGCCTCGGCTGGGATGTTCTGACCGGCATCGGCATGAGCCTTCTGGCAGCAGGATGCGGTTTTGCCTCCGGTGTCTGTAATCCTTTTACCGTCGGTATCGCCCAGCAGCTGGCGGGACTTCCCATGTTCTCGGGAATCTGGCTGAGATTGCTCTCCTTCGCGCTGATCTGGCTTTTGCTCTTCTCCTTCCTGCGCCGCCATGCCGCAAAGATCGAGCGTCCTGCTGCTGTTACGGCCGATTCCGCCTTTGTCCCCGACAGAAAGCTGGACCGGGCACTGGGATATTTTATCGCCATCCTCTGCACAGGGATCATTCTGGTGCTTTGTTCCGCCTTTCTCCCCTTCCTGCAGGATTATACCATGATCATTGTGGCTGTCACCTTCCTTGCCGCCGGACTGACCGCCATCCCGCTGTCCGGTATGCCCTGGAAACAGCTGGGAAGTACCTTCCTTGACGGTGTGGTCAGTATTCTCCCCGCCGTGCTGATGATCCTGATGGCCTCTTCTATCAAATACACGCTGGAGGAAGCTTTTGTTCTGGATACTATCCTGTACAAAGCGGTAGGGCTGGCCGGCGACCTTCCCCGATGGTCGGTGATCCTGTTTATCTATCT
>JAFQND010000119.1 GCA_017396055.1 Oscillospiraceae bacterium | reverse complement strand
GGTGTTCTCCAGGGCTTCCTTGACATCCAGAGCAGATTTGACCGCTACTCCGCTCGGAACGCCCTATAGCCGATGGCATCGTACATGGGGACGGTGCCGATCATCGCGGGAGAACGGTCAATCAGCGCGCGGCGGAAGGTGTTGGTCTTTCCGTAATTGCTTAAATCCATGATGGCTTCGGCGCCGAAGGAAAGTGCCATATCCACCTTCTGCATCTCGGCTTCGTAGTTGTTGGCATCGCCGGAGATACCGAGATTGACGTTGATTTTGGTACGCAGACCGGTACCGATACCCTCCGGGGAGATGGAGGTGTGACGGACGTTGCAGGGGATGGCAACCTCACCGCAGGCGACAAGGGCGCGCAGTCGGGCCGGATCCATGTCCTCTTTGCGGGCGACGGTTTCCATTTCAGGGGTGAGAATGCCGCGTTTTGCGGCTTCCATCTGGGTTTTGTAGCTGCGCATGGTATCAGTTCCTTTCAGAAAGTGAAGATTTGCGGCATGACGCATGAATCACTGAAAAGTCTCCCTGATGATGGATACTGACCGCTCATATGATGCGCAGTGTACGTTTTCTCCGGATTTGCAGAGATTTGGGCAAAAGAAAAACGGAAAACTGCGATCTGGCAGCTTTCCGTAACAAAAACAGATACAAAGGCGTCCCTACGTTGGCATTATCCAAATCAGGTTCAAGGGTCGAAGGGCATACCTTCCTCTCAGCCTGTCCGATCCCTGGAAAAAGGATCCTGCAAGCTCCCCGGCTCTTCAATTTGTCATCATTATATACCCTTTTTCGGGAAAAATCAAGTGCCAATATGTAACGGCATGAAAAAACAGGGAAAAGCTTTTGGCTTTTCCCTGTTTGTGCGTTTGAAAGGGGTTTAGAAGATCATAACCGAGATCTTGGACAGCAGAACGATCATAACCAGCGCCAGCGGATAGGTCGCAGCATAGGAAGCGGCAACCGCGTCGGTCTTGGCAACGTTGATGAGGGTGCCCAGAGCCGGGGTACTGGTCATACCGCCGGTGATGGAACCGAGGTTATTGAACACGCTGAGCTTAAAGACGTACCTGCCCAGGATGTAGCCCAGAATCATCGGGATGATGGTCATGATGGCGCCGTAGATGAAGTAGGCAGGCTGGACGAACTTGATGAAGTTGACGCCGCCGGGAACACCTGCACCGATGAGGAAGAGCATCAGACCCAGTTCGCGGAAGAAGTTGAGGGTGTTCTTGGAGACGGACAGATCGATCTTGCCGATGTGGCCGAAGTGACCAACGATCAGACCCATGACCAGCGTACCGCCGGAGGAACCCAGGGAGAAGTTGATGCCGGGGATCTTGATGGAACCCAGGATCAGACCGCCCACGACGGTGAGCATGAAGGGGAAGAAGTCCAGAGAGTCGATCTTCTTGAGGGGCTTGTCGGACTTTTCGACCTTGACGGTGTCAGCCGCGACAAAGCGGGCGCGTTCCTCGTCGATGTTGACCTTGAGGAACTTGGGTACCAGCTGGACAAAGAGAACCACACCCAGGATACCAAAGAGGTAGGCAATGCCGTAACCGGCAGTGACCGCATCGGGATCGAGAGCTGCGTCCTTGGCAGCGGAGAGACCGGGGGTGCTGGTGAGAGCGCCGGTGAGCAGACCGATGGCCAGAGAAGAGGAGATGCCGGTGATCTTCATCAGGATCAGGGCAGTGCCGATACCGGTGATGATGATGACCGCGCCCATGACGATGTAGGCGATCATGGACTTGTTCATGCTGCGGAAGAACTTGGGCCCGGCGATCAGGCCGACAGCCGTAACAAACATCGCGGTACCGAGGCTTGAGATGAAGGAATACATCGGCTTGACCGTCTCGTTGTCAAAGAGAACGATGGTCTTGCCGCCCAGCTCAAAGGAGCCGATCTGGTTGGCGATGACGCCGAAGATCAGGGCGGTGAGGAGGACACCGGCGGTACCAAGGGAAATGCCCTTGATCTCGATGCCGCCGATCAGGTAACCGATGGTGGCGATGACAAAGACGAAGAAGAGAAGGGTCAGAAAAGAAGCTGCAACACTGGATAAGTAAGCCATTTTTCTTCCTTCTTTCTTTTATGCACGGCGGGCATAGTCAGGAAGGAGCTTGGGAGAGACAACGTCGGTCTCGATACCGGCATCAGCCAGTTCCTTCTGGAAGGCGTCAACATGGGACAGGGTCAGCTTGCCGACGGTGACGGACTTGGCCTTCTCGGAGGCATTCTTACCGGCATTGCGGCCAAAGACGATGATGTCCAGCAGGGAGTTGCCCATCAGACGGTTGCGGCCGTGGATACCGCCGACAGCCTCACCGGCGACGAAGAGGTTCTCGATACCGGTCATACCGTCATCGGTGATCTTCAGACCACCGTTCTGGTAGTGCAGAGTGGGGTAGACAAGGATAGGCTCCTTGCGGATGTCGATGCCGTACTTGCCGAACATACGCATCATGGCGGGGATGCGCTTTTCGAT
>JAFQND010000118.1 GCA_017396055.1 Oscillospiraceae bacterium | reverse complement strand
GATCTGATCATCGGTGTCGGAGAACTGACCGGATTTACGACGCCTGCGCTTCAGGAAGGGATCTGGTGGTTCTATCCCATCGGACAGATCCTGATCCTTCTCTTTGGATAAAACAATCCCCCGACAGTTTCTGCCGGGGGATTGTTCGTTATTCGAGAAAACTGAGAACTGAACGCTGCGGGCGGCCGGGGATGAGCTGTTCGCCGTCGGAATATCCTTCTTCCCGTCCGGTCAGTGCTTCGATCAGCTTGTGACGGAGAAGAGAAATACGCCCCTGATGCGCGGGAGAATCGATCAGATCATGCATCTCCTTGGGATCATGTCCGAGATCAAAATACTGCTCTCTGCCGCTCTGTGAGAACCAGCAGAATTTATCGGTCTTTGTGACGATATAGTGGTTGCCGATATCGCCGCCCGAATGCTCACCGTGCAGATATTCCCTGCCGCTGTCCCGAAGCATCGAAACGCCGTCGATACTGTCGGGAATGGGTGCATCTGCCAGCTCCAGAAGAGTCGGCATCACATCCCTCAGCTCTACAAGGGTGTCCTGTCTGCCGCGGACGTCAGCGTTGTACAGAATCATCGGAACGCGAACACTGCCCTGATAGGGGCGGATCTTCCGGTAGGTGTGATGGTCACCCAGCAGTTCGCCATGGTCGGCACAGAAAAGGATGATCGTATCGTTCAGGATGCCGTCATCCTGCAGCGCCATGATGAGGCGGCCGATCTGGTTATCCAGATGGGAAATGCAGGCATAATAGCCTGCCTGTGCCATGCGCAGGCTCTCACGGTCGATGGGACCGGTATCCGAGTCGGTGATACGCCCCATCTTCTGCAGCCGTTCGGCATCTGCCCAATCACCAATTGGCGGCGGGGTCAGATCCTTGTCCTTGTACATATCCAGGAAGCACTGCGGTGCATCGAAAGGCGGATGAGGCCGCACATACGAAGCCATCAGGAAGAAAGGCTTCGAGCGGTCCCTGGAACGGAGAAAATCGATTGTCCGGTCGGTGACCCAGTTGGTGGGATGGTATTTTTCTTCATAGGGCCATGGACGGACAGTCCATGCATTGGCTTCTACACCGGTATCGGTCAGGTCGGCGGCGGCACCCAGTTCTGTCTTCAGCCAGCGGAGATAATCGTCTGCAACCGACTGATGCTCATAATAGGGAATATCAGGGCGGTTATAGCTGTGCAGGCGGCCGTCGTGCAGTTCGATATGATGGAATCCCATCAGGCTGCGCAGAGGATGAACGTGCATCTTGCCGACACATTTGGTGTAATATCCGGCTTTTGCCATTTCGCCGGGCATGGTAACAGGATAGCTCCAATCCACCCGGTCTTTATAGCCGACTCTGCCGTGGTGTTCCTGTGAAAGACCGGTCAGCATTCCGCAGCGGGCCGCGATACAGGAGGGGACAGCCGTATAGGCATTGGGAAACCATGCTCCCATGGATGCCAGCTGATCCAGCCACGGTGTTTTTACATCGGGATGTCCGGCGATTCCCAGACAATCTCCCCGCATCTGGTCAGTCATGATGAGAAGAATATTTTTCATGGACAAACCCGCCTTCACTATAGTTATCAGCTTCATTGTAGCGTGATTTTCCGGCGCTGTCAATGAAGATTTTCTTTGACAGGGTACAATGCCGATGATATAATGAAGCCAAAGAACGATGCAAATGAGGTGACAGGATGGCAAAGGTAAAAATTGATTTTTCGGCTGAAGAAAAAGTGATGAAACCCCTTCACGGTGTCGGACAGCCGCCTTTCAGGGGAATGGATTTCTCCATGTTTCATTATTTGACTGATGCCGGCATGCCCTTTTCCCGTCTGCATGACGTGGGCGGAAGATACGGCAGCGGTGTTTTTGTGGATATCCCCAACATCTTCCGGAATTTTGATGCAGACCCCTCTCTGCCCGAAAGCTATGACTTTGCCTTTACGGATGTACTGCTGGAAAAGCTGGTAAAAGCCGGTGTCGAGCCGTGGTACAGGCTCGGCGTCACCATCGAGAATTATCATACCGTCAAAGCTTATCATATCTATCCTCCCAAGGATAATCTTAAATGGGCAAAGATCTGTGAGGGCATTATCCGCCATTACACCGAAGGCTGGGCTGACGGTTATCATTTCAGCATTCGTTACTGGGAAATCTGGAACGAACCCGAAAACGGCCATACTCCTGAAACGAATCAGATGTGGCTGGGTACCAAGGAGGAATTTTTCGACCTTTACGGCACGGCCTCACGCTATCTGAAGGAGCGCTTTCCCCATCTGAAATTCGGCGGCTATGCCTCCTGCGGATTCAGTCTTATTTCCGGAGACTATGTCTGTGACCGCTCCCGCTACTGGATCGAATTTTTCGAAGATTTTCTTGATTATGTGAAAAAGAACGATTGCCCGCTGGACTTCTTCTCCTGGCACAGCTATGACGGTGACCCAGAAAACAACAGGATCTATGCGGAATATCTGCGTGCAGAACTGGACAAG
>JAFQND010000117.1 GCA_017396055.1 Oscillospiraceae bacterium | reverse complement strand
GGGGAGTGTTTCCGGCGTGGACGTCCATCGATGAGAGCAGTCTTCCCGACGGCAGCCTCAGGATCGAAGGAGAACAGAGATAACGTCCCGAGAAAAGATACTCCTCATCCTCCGGGTGGAGGTAGTTGATGACCACACCGGGAACAAAGCCGGTCCGTACAAGCCGCACAGAGGATCTGGCGCCGTCTTCGCGCTCCACACAGATCTCATAGTCGGTCAGGTCCAGAAGGCCTTCCAGACGGGTCTCATTTCCGCTCAGGGGATACTCCGCAAAAGTCTCTTCCCCTCTCACTCTGACAAGCAGCTTATGGCCCGCACAGGGAGAACCGTTGTCGATAAACTCCAGCTCAAAACCGCCCTCAAAGGGAGCGAGTCTGCAGATATAAGGGTTCACACCGCGCTCCTGCTTATAAAGCTCGGTATAAGGACGAAAACTCCAGCTGTTTACGCCTTTCATTTCGGTCACTCCTTAAAAGAGATTAACAGGGTCAGTATACCACACTCCCCTGTCAAAGGGTAGTGCTGACGGGTCAGCTTTGTGGGAACTGCTGAAAAAACAACGGACGATTTATTAAAACTGCTCCTTCGTTCAGGCTCCCCTTGTCAGGGGAGCTGGCTGAGCTCAACCTGTTGAGCGAAGACTGAGGGGTAGTCAATAAAGGCACACCGTGACAGCTTTTAATCTCGGTACAGATTCCGTTATCGCTTGGTTGGGGCTTACTTCACTTCCATCGCTCAACCTTTCGGTTGAGCCGCAAGAATGCAAAGCATTCTTGCAGACTAAGCTGCGAAGCAGCGTGTCGGGTCCCCTCCTAACACGGGTCACACTTCGGAATTCGATAGTTGCTCCCCGCGTTCCCCTCACATTCGCTAACGCGAATGACTTGGCAAGAATGCAATGCATTCTTGCAGACTAAGCCCCGCAGGGGCGTGTCGAGGCCGCGCGGGCCACGCTGCGGAAGCCTGCACCGGTTCGTTGCGCGCATGACTTCATTCGTTCTTGCCGCTACACTTTTGCCCTGCGCCCGACCTGCCGGTCGTGCGGTATACTGCCAGACAGGATATTTTATACTGCTGTGACAGTTTTACAAAAACTGCCTCTTTGGTGTCAGCCAAAAAAACAGAGAAAAAAATTTGTCAGTCAGAGGGCCAAAGCCAATTTCCACGTCAGTGTCTGTATCTTTATCTGCCTCTGTATCTGCCTTTGCCTTTGTATCTGTTTCTGTATTTGTCTCTGCCTTTGTATCTGTCTTTGTCTCTGTATCTGCCTTTGTATCTGTATCGCTTACGAATGCTTGCGAATGGAAGCGATCGCTAGCGATCGCTTGGACTTACCGGAGGGGGTCCTGAAAAGAAATATCCCCCTATATCTAATTTATACCTGAAATGGCGTTTCGTCAAATTTTTGCTTAATTTTCCTGTTTTTGCACCAAAAGAAAGAAAAAACCGCCCATAAAGGGCGGTTATCCGGGTTTATTCGGTTCTGCCGGTGTCCAGTTTTACCGTTTCGATGATAAAACGGGGACGGTCTTTGACCTCGGTATAGATTTTTCCGACATATTCGCCGATGATGCCGAGGCTTAAAAGCTGCACGCCGCCCATCATCCAGACCGAGGTAAGGGTCCAGTTGATGACAGATCTTCCCACAAGGGCCGTAATGACGCCCGTCAGTGCCGCCAGCATACTCAGACAGAGGATCACCGCACCAAGCAGCGTCACCCAGCGGATGGGTTTGACCGAGAAGGAAGTGATGCCGTCAAAGGCCAGCGCCAGCATCTTTTTCAGCGGGTATTTGCTCTCGCCGGCAAAGCGTTCGGCACGCTCATAGGTCACCTCGGCGCTCTGATAGCCCACCAGCGGGATGATGCCCCGAAGGAAGAGGTTGACCTCCCGGTAGCCGGAAAGGCTCTCAAGGGCTCTGTCCGAGAGCAGACGATAGTCGGCATGGTTATAGACAAGATCGACGCCCATCGCTTTCATCAGCTTATAATAGCCCTGGGCAGTGCCCCGTTTGAAGGCGGTATCGGTCTCGCGGCTGGAGCGGACGCCATAGACCACGTCACAGCCCTCCATATACCGGTCGAGCATACCTTCCACCGCTTCGATATCGTCCTGCAGGTCGGCATCCATCGAGATACAGCAGTCACAGTTTCCCTTTGCGGTCATGAGACCGGCCAGCAGAGCGTTTTGGTGTCCCCGGTTGCGGGAGAGTTTGACGCCGCCGAAGTGAACATCCGATCCTGCCAGTTCAGAGATCATCTCCCAGGTACGGTCGCGGCTTCCGTCGTTGACAAAGAGGATGCGGCTTTCGTCTCTGACTCTTCCCCGCCCGATCAGCGAGGTGAGTTTTTCCAGAAGCCGCTTTGAAGTCTCGGGAAGGACTTCTTCTTCGTTGTAACAGGGCACGACGATATAAAGGATCGGGGTGGTCA
This sequence comes from Oscillospiraceae bacterium, assembly GCA_017396055.1. Classification (GTDB taxonomy): domain Bacteria; phylum Bacillota; class Clostridia; order Oscillospirales; family Ruminococcaceae; genus Faecivivens. The sequence continues at coordinate 2,178 of JAFQND010000117.1, read as the reverse complement.
TAGGATTTCCTCCTTTTGGGTCGGTTTTCAGTTTTTAGCCAGCGGTTTTCGGTTGTCAGTTTATTGTTTGCGTTAACCGGATGGGATCAACCCCTCAGTCTGCTCCGCATCCAGCTCCCCTGAAAAGGGGAGCCACTGACATTTTCCTGTATCGGACGTTTACGGTTTACTCAGGGTCTTCCTCTGTTTTATCTCTTCTCGCCTTCTCCGCTCTCTGCATGACGCTGTTCACATAATTCTCGCCGAAGCGGATATTCTCCAGGCGGAACTCTTCGCTGCGGACAGCGCCTGCCTTATTAAAGATCAGCGCCTTTTTACGGGAAAGGCCCTTCACAGCCAGAAGATACAGTCCCCAGGCAGCCAGGGCACCGCCCGAAACAGCCAGACCCGTCTTCATGCCGGGGGTCTCATAGTCAAACCGGATGGAGCTCATGCCGGCGGGAACGCGGACAGCCATAAAGCCGCCGCTGACATTTTCGATCTCGGCAGGCTTGCCGTTCACCGTGGCGGTCCAGCCCTCCTCATAGGGGATCGAGAAGAAGACCAGCTCTTCGCCCGCGGTGGTGATCTCGGCAAGGAAACTGTTTTTGCCCCGGACAAAGGCGGAACAGCACTCCGCTCTGCGGGCATCGGCCGACCGGGCAAGGCTCTCGGCGGTCATATCGGGTTCGTTTTCCTCGGGCAGAGGCGATAGGATATCACCGTGCTCCGCGATCTGTTCATCGGTCAGGCGAAGCGCCTCCAGAAGCAGCCAGTCGCGCTCTTCCTCTTTCCACTTTTTAAAGGACTTTTCGCTTACATAATAGTCATAGGTAAAGCCCATGGGGACATAATTGGTGTTCAGATAGATGTCAAAGCCGTTTTCGGTGGCGAGATATGCAAAGCCGTCGATATCGTGGTCTTTCTTTTCGCCTTCATAACAGAGAAAATATCGACAGGAGGTCAGGGTCCTCAGCGCGTCATAGGTATAGGGTGCCCGGGAGGCCACATTGCGGTCGACGCCGATGGAGTCATAGAAGGTAAAGACCGATGCCGGCACCACCGAATGGAAAGCCTGAATGGTGGGAACCTGCCAGAACATGGGGAAATTATCCATACAGCGCGAGTCGCCGTTGTTGAACATATCGATACGGTAGAAATCGGATGCGTCCGCGCTGATAAAGCTGAACTCGCCGCCAAGGCCCATCTCTTTGACCCGGCGGACGTTGGTCTCGTCCCCTTTTCCCATAAGGAGCATCATCACCGACGTGATCACGATCGAAAAGCTCAGCGCTGCTTTGGACAGCCTGTGGAATTTCTTTGCGGCACTTCCGCTCCGGGGCAGCCACAACAGACAGGTCACCAGAATGAGTCCCACCATGGTCACCACAAGATAACAGAGCAGCCGCTCGGGGCGTTCGGGCAGGGCGCCGAAGACCACCTCTCCGTCCGAACGGGAGGGGAAGACCCCGATCAGGGCAAAGCCCACCACGGCGGCGCCGGTCCAGGCAATACCGACCTGAAGGTCATCGTAAGAGACATCCTCCAGAGCGGCGGCGGTCATCATCGCCATCACCAGAAGCGGCATGAAGAACCAGCGGGCATAATAGGCATTGTTAAAGGCAGAAAAGGCGCTGTTGAGCACCGGGACAAGGGCGATGAACAGCGAGACAAAGAAGATCTTTTTTGCCCAGTGACGGCGGTTTGCTCTGCAGAAGGCAATGACGCCGGAAAGCGACACCATCGGCAGATAGAGGGAGACCGACGACCATTTCGCGTTGGAATCGGGGAAGAAATTGGGATAGGCGGGAATGTCGGGGGGATAAAAAAGGCTGTGGAGGATCAGACCGTAGCGCTGGACATTGCCATAGAAAAGGCCGCTCCAGCCCATGAGGAAATTATCGGTGCGGGGGTTGCCCATGATGGCCATCAGTCCCGGCACCAGCAGCAAAGCCGACATCAGAAGGCCCAGCACCGCCTCCAGCACAAGAAGGAGAAAGTCTGTAAACTTCAGCCGGAAATGTTCCCTGTCGGTCAGCCGGATAAAGAAATAGATCACCACAAAGATCACTTCGCCGAAGAAGAAATAATAGTTCACCACGGCGTTGAGGGCAACTGCCAGGGCGAAGGGTCCCCGGCGTCTGTTTGTCACAAACTCCTCCATGCCGATGAGCAGCAGGGGGAAGAAGGCGATGACCT
>JAFQND010000116.1 GCA_017396055.1 Oscillospiraceae bacterium | reverse complement strand
TCTCTTCCATCTGTGCGATGTCCTTTGGGGTGGCAAGGCGGATGACCTGTTTTAAAGGAGCCACGATCTTGTCGTCCTCCACCTTGCGGTTGGCGATGACCACCTGGCCGCATTCCACACCGCGGGCAGTCTCGACGATGACCAGATCGTTCATACCGATCTGAAGGTCTCCGGGAGAGAAGTAATATGTTTTTCCGGCATTTTTGAACCGGACGCCAATGATCTCAGTCATAGATTTTCCTTTCTCTATTCAAAACGGAGGACGGTCATACCGTCCGCTCCATGATATTTCTCAGTTCAGCGCAGTAATAACCCAACAGCAGCGACAGATTGCCGTTGAGGGTCAGGCGGCTGCGCAGGTCGTCACCCAGTTCTCTGACCTGGATGGCTCTGGTAGGCGAAAAGCGCGGCACCAGCGAAAGCACCCGACTCTGGGGCAGGAACGCTGCCTTGGCCGATTCGGCGGCCAGCCGGTCCACATCGGTCAGCAGCCGGATAAAAGCATCCCGGTCGCCGTCCAGAGGGCTCAGCGCCTCCAGCACATCATATTCTCTGCCGGTGGCAAGACTCTGAAGCAGTTTTACCGCCATCTGGAATCCCGCGGCAGCACCGTCTTTTTTCAGATAGCCGGCGCAACGTCCCAGATTTCCTCCGCCGCAGAAAAGCGCCTCGTCGATAACAGAGGGGTCTTCGTCGGGGAACTGACGGACCAGCCATTTCTCCGCCTGCAGAGGGGACACATCACAAAGCTCGAGACAGATACATCTTGAGGCGATGGTCTCGGGCAGAAGGGTGCGGTTATCCGCCGTCAGCACAAAGACAAGATAGGGCGGCGGTTCCTCCAGCACCTTCAAAAGGGCGTTGGAGGCAGAGATATTCATCTTTTCGGCGCCCTCGATCAGCACAACGCGGTATCTTCCCTCGTTGGGGCGCAGATGGACCTCTTCCCTCAGGGCGCGCACCTGATCCACGGTGATCATCGATTTTCCCTCGGGCGGGCGGACGACGATCAGATCGGGATGGATGTCTTTTTCGACTTTTCTGCAGGCAGTACATTCGCCGCAGGGACGATCCATTTCGGCAGTGCAAAGCAGGCCCGCAGCAAAAATCCGCGCCAGCGTCTTTTTACCGGTGCCTGCAGTTCCGTGTAAAAGATAAGCGTGGTTCAGACGGCCGCCGGGCTGGACAGCCCTTTTCAGCGTCTGAACCACGGTATGATTGGATAAAAAAGATGTAAAGCCGATCAAATCTTTTCAAACCGTACTACGTCGGTGACGATGATGGTGGCGCCGCCTACGGTAACTTCAACGGGGAAGGGGGTATAGGAACCCAGACCGTAACCTGCGGTGGAGGAGACCATCTGTTTGCGCTTTTTGGAGTGTTCGCCGATGATGGCAATGGCACGATCCACGTTCTCTTCCTCAGTACAGATCAGGAAAGTGGTGTTGCCGGCCATCAAAAAGCCGCCGGTAGAAGCCAGTTTGGTGGCAAAGAATCCGTTCTGGGTCAGACCGCTGGAAACGGCATTGCTGTCATCACTGTTGACGATCGCGTAAATCAGTTTCATATGAGTACCTCCTCTTTCAGTTGAGCAGCGATAAACGAAGGTGTTTTCTTTCGTATTGTCTGCTCCCTTTGTTTTATTTTATCACAAACACGGAAAAAATTCCACTGTTTTTTAGAACTTTTTTTCATTTCCCGGGATTTTTTCCTGTCTTTGGTTCACATTCCGGGGAAAAACCGCCTGCCCCGCTGTAAATCACGCGCTACCTCTTCCAGCCTCGGCACCGCATAGGCAAAGAATTCCTTGTACGCCGGACAGAAATAATTAAGGGCGGGAACATTGTCCATGACCGGCTCGCGGTCGCGGCGGCAGCCGCCTCTGCAGATGGGATACCAGCGGCAGCCCTTACATTCATCGCTCACATGAAGGGGCGCCGAAAGGAATTTCTTGGCGGCTTCGCTCTCTGCCATTTCGGCAAAGCTCATTTCGTGGATATTGCCCAGCCGCATCTCGTCCAGAGCATAGAAGTCACAGGGATAGACCGAACCATCCGATTCGACCACATTCTGGATGACACAGCGTCCGCTGAGGCCGCAGCTTTCGGGCGGACAGCCCAAAAGCATACCCACCAGATTCTCGAAATAGCGGATATAGATGAACCGCCCCGCCTGCAGGTCCTGATACCACAGGTCAAAGAGGGCCTTTAAGAATTTCGCATATTTTTCGGGGGTCAGCGACCACTGCTCTTTGCCCCGCTCTGCGCCCAGAGGGTCGAGACAGGGAATGTACTGCTGATAAAGAAGGTCCGACCGGCGGAAGAAATTATAGATCTTATTGATGTTCGAGGCGGTATAGCCGGTGACGACGGTCAGAACGTTGAAATCGACCTTTTTGGCTTTGAGAAGCTGTGCGGTCTTGAGCACCCTTGCATAGGTGCCCTTGCGGAAGGCGTCGGGGCGGAACTCGTCGTGGATATCCTTGTGGCCGTCCAGCGAAAGGCCCACGAGGAAATGGTTCTCGTGGAGAAAATCGGCCCATTCCTCATCGATCAGAAGGCCGTTGGTCTGGATGGCGTTGGAGACGCGGATGCCTTTTGTGTTGTATTTTTTCTGCAGCTCGACCGCTTTTCTGAAGAAATCCAGTCCCGAAAGGGTGGGCTCGCCGCCCTGGAAGCCGAAATTGCACTCCCCTTCCGCATAGGCGAACGCCTCACGAATGAGCAGCTCCAGCGTCTCTTCGGTCATAAAGCCGAAGGAGAAAACGTCGCGGTTTTCCTGGATATCGTGATAAAAACAATAGCGGCAGCGCATGTTGCAGTTGCCGGAAGAGGGCTTGATCAGCAGATTCATGGGGGCATGGAAAAACCTCCTGTCGATGTTTTGTCAGGGGGCCCGCCCCCTGAAATCCCCGGCTTAAGGAACTTTTTGAAAAAAGTCCCTTAAGAATCTCCAAAAACTTTCAGTCTGTGGGTCAAAGAACCTCTGCAGCTCAACCGTGAGGTTGAGCGAGAATCTCCAAAAACTTTTGAGCTTTGAAGTTATAGATTTTACCTTGCAAGCTTTCACCCACGCGCAGGAATGACGTCTCCTCGCAGAGGAGTTCAGCCGCTCCGGCTGAAAGGCATTGCTGCAGCTCAACCGTGAGGTTGAGCGAGCTCTGCGAAGCAGAAAAAAGAGGGAAGCGTCCGCTCCCCCTCCCCTTGTCATTTGAACATTTTCAGTTTGACCAGCACGATCAGTGCGATGACGGCGCTGAGCACGGACAACGAAAGCGGGAACCACCAGACGGGCAGATGCAGCCCCGACACGTTCATGCCGTAATAGCTGAACACCATGGTGGGGATGGTCATCAGAATGGTCACCGAGGTCAGAACCTTCATGACCACGTTCATGTTGTTGTTGATGATGTTGGCATAGGCCTCCATCGTGCTGTTGAGAATGTGCGAATAGGTGCCGGTCATCTCGATGGCCTGGTTGAACTCGATCAGCGTGTCCTCCATCAGGTCTTCGTCCTCTTCATAGAGGGTCAGAAGCCGTCCGCGGGTGAGCTTTTTGAGGGTCGTCTCGTTCGCTCTCAGCGAGGAGGAGAAGTATACCAGCGATTTTTCCAGACCGAGGATCTGGATCAGGGCTTCGTTTTTGGCGCTGTCGTTCAGTTGGGACTGAATGTCGTCGCTCAGACGGTCGATCTGTTTCAGGTAGGTAAGGAACCGCTGGGCGATCCGGAAGAGGATCGTCAGCAGAAAACGGGTACGGTACTGTGTTTTGATGCCTTTTACATGGCCGTTTGCGATATTGTCGATGATATCGGTACTGATGCTGCCGATGGTGACAAAATAATTGGGGGTGATGATGATACCGAGAGGGATGGTCG
>JAFQND010000115.1 GCA_017396055.1 Oscillospiraceae bacterium | reverse complement strand
GCAACAACCTCTTCTGCGCCCATACGGACAGCAAGATTTACCGGCATATAATCTTGATAGCTTCCGTCGATATATTTTGCAGAACCGATCTCTTTTGCTTTGAATGCAGGAAAACAAGCTGCCGAAGCAACGACATAATCGCTCAGCTGCCCCTCGGGGATCTCAGAACGAGTCAGCTCGTTCGGTTTCATCGAGGGATACTCTACCGTCACGATACCGTAATCGATATGAGACGCCCGAATCCGTTCTTCGGAAGCATACTGCACCATCAAACCTTCCAGCGGACTGAAATCCAGGCCGCCGTCCTGAACCGCTTTTTTGATGAAAGTCCCCCACACATCCGTCTGCCAGTCGGGGTCCTCATAATCGGGCGGACCCTCGGGAAAATCAGCATTGACAACATCGGACGAGGTAAGATTCTCCCAAAGTTCTCTCGCTTCTTCGTAATCCCCCTGCACCATCATGGCGCCGTTGAGGGCACCGACAGAAGTGCCGGTAACGATATCAAAATCCACTTTCAGTTCTCTGAGCGCCTGCCAGACACCGATCTGATAGGCACCGCGGGAGCCTCCTCCCGCCAGTACTATAGCACGTTTTGCCATGAAAGCTCCTCCTATCCGGCGAAAAAGCGGCATGGGAACTGTATTCCCCATGCCGATTTGCTTTTTACAGAACGAAACCGATCTTTTTCTTAACTTTATCCATCGTGCGGGCACTGATGCGGGAGGCCATCTCGGCACCCTTGCGGTAGCAGCTCTCCAGATAAGCCTTATCAGCCATCAGGCGGTCAAACACTTCACGGATGGGACGCAGGTGCTCGGCAACTGCCTCGCCGACAGCCAGTTTGAAATCGCCGTAGCCGTGGCCGGCAAACTCAGCAGTGATCTCATCGAAAGTCTTGCCGGTAACGGTAGAATAGATGGTCATCAGATTATTGATGCCGTCCTTGCCGTCGCGATAGCAGACTTCAGCTTCGGAGTCGGTAACTGCGCGCTTGAACTTTTTGATAATGACCTCGGGCTTGTCGAGGATGGAAATGCAGGCATTGGGGTTTTCGTCCGACTTGGACATCTTCTTGGTGGGCTCAGCCAGAGACATGATCTTGGCACCGGCTTTGGGGATAAAGCCCTCGGGGATCTTGAAGACGTTGCCGTAAATACCGTTGAAACGGGTAGCGATGTCGCGGGTCAGCTCCAGATGCTGTCTCTGGTCGGCACCGACAGGTACCAGATCAGCCTGATACAAAAGGATGTCAGCAGCCATCAGAGAGGGATAGGTGAACAGGCCGGCATTGACATTGTCGGCATGCTTGGCAGATTTGTCCTTGAACTGGGTCATACGGGACAGCTCACCGAACTGGGTATAGCACTCCAGGATCCAGCCCAGCTCAGCATGAGCAGGAACGTGGCTCTGGATAAAGATGATGCTCTTTTCAGGATCGAGGCCGCAGGCCAGCAGCAGCGCATAGCAGGTCATGGTCTGCTCGCGGAAAGCCTTGGGGTCCTGACGGACAGTGATAGCGTGCAGGTCAGCCAGCATGTATGCGCAGTTGTATTCATCCTGCATGGGCGCCCAGTTCTTGACAGCACCGATATAGTTGCCGAGGGTGAAGATACCGGTGGGCTGGATGCCGCTGAGGATCACTTTTTTCTTCTGTTTTACTTCTTCCATGGGAATTCTCCTTTCAACGGGCTGGGAATAAAAAAGGCTTCTGCCCCGCGCTTGGGACAAAAGCCTTGCTTTTGCAGCCACCCAAAACGGCATTCGCCGCCCGTTCGTACACAATCATATACGCCTCACTGATAACGGGTCGAAGTTCCCCGTCGGGTATTACTCAGCTCTCGCCTTTCTTCCCGCCCTGTTTGAGTCCATTCACAGGAGAATACCTGCCGCATTTCCACCGTCAGCGGCTCTCTGAAAGGGATTTTGACCTGCTACTCTTCTCAGTCATCGGTTTTTGATAGGTGCAGTATAGCATATTCTGAGGGGAATGTCAAGAAATTTCACCGGTATTCCTCTGCCAGCCTATTCAAAGTATCTCCGGCGATACGGTAAACAGTCCAGTCTTCCATCGGCTCGGCGCCCATCGACAGATAAAAATCGATGCTGGGTTTGTTCCAGTCAAGACACCACCACTCCAGCCGTCCGCAGCCGCGCT
>JAFQND010000114.1 GCA_017396055.1 Oscillospiraceae bacterium | reverse complement strand
GATTATATCGCCCGCTTCCCCGAAAACAAGCTTTATGCCTTTATGCTGACCGCAAGCGTGCCCATCCACGGGCTGGAGATCACCGAGCCTTATTCTCTCGTCTTCGGCAACGAAGCGACCGGTCTGCCCGACCGTTATGCCGACTTCTGCCGCAGCGTCATCATTCCCCACTCTCACGATATCGACAGCCTGAACCTGCCCATTGCCGCAAGCATTGCCATGTACGAGTTCACCAAAAACAGATGGGCCAGATAACGCAATCCGCCGGAGCGTCTGAAGACGTTCCGTTTTTTCTTTATATAATCGAAAACAGGTCTTGCAATCCTTTTCTGTTTCCGCTACAATAAAGGCAGAATAATAAGCTAAAGGAGTGTCCTCTATGTCCATTCCCCGCCCCGAATATCCCCGTCCTCAGCTAATCCGTGATCCCGAAAAGAGCTGGCTCAACTTAAACGGAAACTGGGAATTTGAAATAGACTTTTCCGCTTCCGGCAAAGACCGCCGCTTCTGGGAGCATCCCTCTTTCTCTCAGACCATCACTGTTCCCTTCTGTCCCGAAAGCCCTCTTTCCGGTGTGAATTGCAAAGACTTCATGGCTGCTGTCTGGTATCGCCGTACTGTCACCCTGACTCCTGAGCAGGTCTCCGGCAGAGTCTTTATCCGCTTCGGTGCAGTTGATTATGAAGCCACCGTCTGGGTCAACGGCAAAGAGGCAGGCACTCACAAGGGCGGCTATGTCTCCTTCGGCTTTGACATCACCGATTTTGTCAAGGAAGGCGAAAACGTCATCGTTGTCTGCGCAGAGGACGACAACCGCTCCCGCAGACAGCCCCGCGGCAAACAGAGTTCTCTTTATTATTCCCACGGCTGTGACTATACCCGCACCACCGGTATCTGGCAGACCGTCTGGCTGGAATTCACTCCCAAAACCTATATCGAATCCTACAAAGTCATCTCCCAGCAGGATAACAGCGCCGTATCTCTGACCGTCAAACTGGACGGCTGTCTGAAGGATGTGACTCTGACCGCTGAAGCCTTCTATGAGGGCAAGTCCGTCGGCTCTGTCACCCGCAAGGCTAAAAATGTCACCGCCTTTGAGCTTCCTCTGAGCGAAGTTCACCTGTGGGATGTGGGTCAGCCTAACCTCTATGACCTGAAACTGACCCTCTCTTCCGGCGACAAGGTCGATGGCTACTTCGGTCTTCGCGACCTGCGCTGGGACGGCGACTGCATGCGCATCAACGGCCGCCCCGTCTTCCAGAGACTGATCCTCGACCAGGGCTTCTACCCTGACGGCATCTATACCGCTCCCACCGACGAGGCTCTTCAGAAAGATATCGATATGTGCATGGACCTGGGCTTCAACGGCGCCAGACTCCACGAAAAGGTCTTCGAGGAACGCTTCCTCTACTGGGCAGACAAAAAAGGCTATCTCGTCTGGGGCGAGATGGCAAACTGGGGCCTCGATACCACAAACGGCAACGCTCTGACCGCCTTCCTGCCCGAGTGGCTGGAAGAATTGGAACGCGACTTCAACCATCCTTCCATCGTCGGCTGGTGTCCCTTCAACGAGGTCTGGCTGGATGCCGCTACCGCTGCACTGCCCGACAAGAGCGTGCTCTCTGCCGTTTACTATGCCACCAAGGCAGTTGACCCCACCCGTCCTGTCATCGACACCAGCGGCGGTTTCCATGCTATCACCGATATCTATGACGTCCATAACTATGAACAGGAGCCCGAAAAGTTCCGCACCCTGTTTGAGCCGATGCTGAACGGCGGCGAGCCCTATGATGCCTTCCCGAAATATGAAAAATACGAAGGCCAGCCCTATTTCGTCAGCGAATACGGCGGTACCTGGTGGAATCCCAGCCAGGACACCGAAAACAACTGGGGCTACGGCAACCGTCCCACCTGTGAGGACGAAGTGCTCCGCCGCTTTGCCGGTCTGACCGCAGTTTTACTGGAGAACCCCAAAATCTGCGCTCTCTGCTACACTCAGCTGACCGATATCGAACAGGAACAGAACGGTCTGTACTCCTATGACCGCAGCCGCAAGTTCTCTGACCGGATCTATGACGGTATGCGCGCCGCCATGAGCGCAAAAGCCGCTATCGAGGAATAAAAATTCTCCTCCTTTGCGAAAAAATGACAAGAACCCCGTTGTGTTTTACGAGTAACACAACGGGGTTTTTCGCGAAAGGAGGAAACTATGCGCGCCGTTATCCGTTTTGCCAAAGAAGTCTGGCACGATCAGTTCGGCCGGACGGAATATCTGATCTTTCATATTCTTGCGGTCTTATGCTGCAGCATCTTTGCTGTCAGCCCCTATTATATCCAGGGACTTTTCTTCCCCTGGCTGGATCTTCGGGTACCGCCCGAATGGTTCATCGTCCTTTTGGTCACAGCTTCCCTCGGATGGATGGCCTTTGCCGCTGTGATACCTATGGAATGCGGACGCATGCACACCGGACAGATCCTGATCACGGCCTGTTTCGGTTTTTCTTTCTGCAACACTCTTCTGCTGATGCAGCACCGCCCGCTCTGGGCGATTCTTCTCTTTTTTGCTGCCTGCATGGCAGGACGCCGCATTCCCGCGGAGGAGTACCAGAATGACCGGGAGGGCGGACACATCCGCACCGCAAGATATCGTCAGCGTACCCTGATGCGCCGTGCCAATACGATCGTCGTCTGTATGGCTTTTTCCTGGGCACTTCTGGCAGTAAGCCGCATTTCGCCGGTACAGGTGCAGAATACCGTTCTTGCGGCGGTGCGCGAAGAAAAATCCGTCTCTGTCACCGATGAATACTGGCAGGAAATGAGCGAAGGCGAACGCTATCAGACCATGCTTCTCATTCTGGACAAAGAATGTGCGGCTGCCGATGTTCCGAGACCCGAACTGACCATTGCACCTCTGGACGAATCAACGCTGGCGGGCTTTTTCCCTGAAACCTATAACATCGTTCTGGACGACGACCTGCTGGCCTACAGGCCGGCACAGACCTGTATTTATGTGCTCCTGCACGAATTCCGACACTGCTGGCAGTATGAACTCAGCCGTACTTCGCCGGACAAGCTGCCCGATCATCTGCGCGGCAAAGCCGAGACCTTCCGTGAAAATCTCGCGGATTACCGCACCTCTGCGGTGTATGGCTATGACGCCTATTACACACAGCCCATCGAAGCCGATGCCCGGGACTATGCGGGCAGTCATTTTGCAGAATACTGTGCTTAAAGCAAATTCCTCTTTCATGGTTTTGCATAAGGAAAGACCGCTGTCCTGTTTCCGACAGCGGTCTTTCCGTTATTTATCAGCACTGTTTCATCACTCTGATGAAGAATTCCACCGCACGGTGGACCACTTCGAGACGGATGCGCTCGTTATTTCCGTGGATGGTGCCGCGTTCCTCTTTGGTCAGGTCCATGGCAGAAAAACGATAGACTTTATCCGACAGTTTGCCGTAGTGGCGGCTGTCCGAACACTGCAGCATCAGGTAAGGGGTCACAACACAGCCCTGCCAGGTATCGGCAACTGCCCTGACCACCCGCTCCCAGCCTTCACAATCGGTACGGGAGATGGGGCTGGGTTCCATATGGTCGGCAACGGTCAGGGTGATATCCGGGTCAGCGATGGTTTTTCTGATATATTCCACTGCGGATTCTACGGTATCGGCGGGGTTCAGTCTGGAGTTGGAGACCAAAGACGCTTCGGGCGGGATAACATTGGGTGCCTGGCTGCCGCTCATCTGGGTAAAGGCAACTGTCGTGCGAACAAGGGCGTTCAGCTCGCCGCCGCTCAGCCGGCAGATCAGATCCAGCACGCCGCCGAAACACCAGAGGTTGGCAAAGATCAGCTTATACACGAAGGAAGAATGACGGCCGAGAGTGTCGAACATCTCCAGCACCGGCTTGGTCAGATGTGCCTTGAAAGGATGCGACTCCATCCGGACACAGGCCTTTGCCAGCTTGCCCACAGGGGTATGGGGCGCAGGAGCGGAAGCATGTCCGCCGCTGGATGCCACGGTATATTTCAGGTTCAGCATACCTTTTTCAGCGATACCGACCATGGCACTGGGGACCTTGACGCCGGGGAAAACATTTTCAACCACGCCGCCGCCCTCATCGAGGACCATGGCGGGCTTGATCCCCTGTTCGATGAACCAGTCAACGATATGCACAGCGCCTTCGCCGCTGACTTCTTCGCCGCCGGAGAAAGCAAAATAGATATCGTTTTCGGGCTCGAATCCGCCGGCGATCAGGGTTTCTGCCGCCGAGAGAATGCCGTTGAAGGTCACTTTGGTGTCGAGAGTGCCGCGTCCCCACATGACACCGTCTTCGATCAGCGCCTCAAAAGCGGGCTTTTCCCACATCTCCTCGTTGACCGGCACCACATCATAATGGGCCATCAGTACAGCAGGGTCACCGCTGCCTTTGCCCTTCCATCTGAAGAGCAGTGCCCGGTCTTCCATCCGGGTGAAAGAGCAGGTCTTCATCACGTTGGGATAAAGGGAAGGCAGAAGGGCGATGAGCTTTTCAAATTCCGCATCGTCCTCCAGCGAATGATCATAGTAGGATACGGTACGGCAGCGCACCAGTTCTGCCAGCGCGCTGACAGCGGCCTCTTTGTCAAAGGTCACTTCTTCGGTTTTTTCGGCAGTCTGTGCGGGAGGATTGAACCGAAGGGCACGGATGACCAGAACGGCAATAAAGACGACAAGGACTGCAGGGATCAAATACCAAAGCATCTCATCAGTCCTCCTTACAGCATATTTTTCTTATACATGACGCGGGAAACGCCCAGCGTGAACAATACGCTCACCGGTACCATGATACCGACAGTGCCGGCATTCAGGGCGGGAACCGCAATGAACAGCACCAGCATCAGCAGGACGGGGGCCACTGCGATCTTCCAGTTTTTGGAAACAAAGACAACGCCCAGACCGCCGAACAGGGCAGGCAGGATCTGTGCAAACGCGGGAGCCAGAACGGGGGCGTTGAGCACAGGGGTAAGCGGGGTGATCAGCAGCACGCCGAGAATGATGATCAGGGTGGTGACGATACTCGAAACAGCGATGGCGATGGTGGAGACCACTTCGCCCTCTTCGGAATTGGCCTTGACACCGGCCTGATCCAGTGCGTTGAGTGCCACCGGCAGTTTCAGGTTGGAGATATTGCCGGTAACAAAGGAAAGATACGAGCCGCCTGCGCCCAGCATGGGAACAAAGGTAATGGTCTCGACCACACCTACCGCCCAGTACATGGGTGCGGTGGAAATAAGGCCCATCAGAAGGCCCTGCCAGTCGGGGATAGCATTGAAGATCACGGCCACTGCCAGCGGGAAGAGCAGCAGAATGACCATGACCGAAAGGTTCCAGATCGTACCGTCGCGATGGACGGAATCCATATAAGAAAGATTCTTTTTCATTGACGGCACCTCCTTAAGAAAGCCAGTTCGTGATCGGAATAGCACTTACCATACCGATGATCAGACTGATGGGCAGCGCATAATCCGAGATCCAGCGCCATTTGAATTTTGCAACCAGTGCGCCGGCCAGGCACATGACCAGTGCGGACACCGCCATGACCAGAACAGGGATCAGACCCTGCAGTTCTCCCTTGAACACGCCGGAGAAGTCACAGAAGACATAGCCCAGAAATGCGGCGATCATACCGATGAACATGGCGTTGGAGAAGATATCGCTCCATTTTTTGTCGCGGTTTTCCAGATTGATCAGACCGCTCTGCAGCTTTCTGCCGATGACGGGGACCAGCCAGATACCCACCATGATGCTGATGGTCATGACCAGAACGATGGTCACATACTGGGTGGCGGTCAGCTCGCTGACCTGACCGAAAACAAGGCCCATGGCGCTTTCGGCATTGGTGGCGGCGATGGTCTCATAGGAAAGGGAACCGACTACACTCAGTCTGAGCCAGGGAAGCGGTACACCGAGATCCTTTGCCAGGGTAATAACGCTGATGACGATCGCGACTGCGGGCGCTACCGTAAAAACAGCAGCCGTCACGGCGATGCGCTTGAGTTTTGATTTGTCCATGCCGATGGCCTTGCCCCGGCGCCAGGCTTTGATCAGAAAATATACCGACTGTCCCAGCACAACAGCAACAACGATACCCGCCAGCAGGAAAAGGATCGGACTGTTTACACTGAATTCCATACGATCACTCCGTTTAACATGATTTATTGCTTCTATCATAATACGTTTCGGCAAATTTTTCAACCTTCAAATGGTTTCGTACGGCAGACTTTCTCTTCAGAGGACAGCTGGACTATTGCCAAAAAGGAGTTCTTCGGGTATAATCCAACTGTATCCAAAAAACGAAAGGAAGTATTCCTATGAATAAAGCCTGGGTCTCTCCCTCTGTTATGTGCATGTCCGAATGGCGCGGCGCCGGTGATCAGCTGGATCAGCTGATCGAAAGCGGTGTTGAGCTGATCCACGCCGACGTCATGGACGGCGAATTTGTCCCTAACATGATGTTCGGCACCGACAGTATCCGGAACCTTCGTAAAGCCTGCCCCATCCCGCTGGATCTACATATGATGATCGAACGTCCGGACGACAAGCTGCCCTGGTTCGATATTCAGCCGGGCGAATATGTCTCGATCCACTATGAAACTGCCAAACATCTGCAGCGGACCCTCTCCTATATCCGGGACCGCGGCGCCCATCCCATGGTGGCGCTGAACCCCTCCACTCCCCTGTTTATGCTGGAGGATGTCCTCGACGAGATCGACGGCGTGCTGGTCATGGCGGTCAATCCCGGCTTTGCCGGACAAAAGCTGATCCCCCAGATGATCAATAAGATCGCACGTCTGAGAAAAATGCTGGACGAAACCGGCAGACAGGCCATGCGCATCGAAGTGGACGGCAATGTCAGCTTTGAAAATGCGGTCAAAATGCGGGCAGCGGGCGCAGATATTTTTGTTTGCGGCACTTCAAGCGTTTTTGGAAAAGAAGCTTCCATTCCCGAAAATGTTGCCCGCGTGCGGGAATGTATTGCCGAAGGAGAAAGACTGGCTCTGCATGAGGTCCTGAGATGAAAACGGTCATCGGCATCGACTATGGCACCCGCTCGGCACGGGCGCTGCTCGTTGACACCGCTTCCGGCGAGGTATTATCCCATCATACGGTCGTCTATCCTCACGGTGTCATGGACGGTGACCTCGCTTCGGCCGATGATTACGAAAATGCCCTTGAGGAACTGCTGGAAGCCGTTGTCCCCGAAAAATACCGGCCGACCGTCGCCGGCATCTGTGTGGATGCCACTTCGCTGACTCTTGTGCCGGTGGATGCAGACGGCAAAGTGCTCTGCCGCCTGCCGGGACTGACAGAACATCCCCACGCACAGATCAAACTCTGGAAAAGGCATACTGCCGAAACACAGGCAGCCGAAGCACTTTCGCTTGCCCGCAGGAGAAACGAACCTTTTCTCGGCCGTACCGGCGGCACTGTTTCTGCCGAGTGGATGCTGCCGAAACTTCTGGAGATCCGCGATGAGACGCCCGAGATCTATGAAAAGATCGATCTTGCCTTTGATCTGTGTGAGTTTCTGACCTTCCGGCTGACCGGCGAACCGGTGCGCAGCCTGCCTTCCCTCAGCTTCAAATGCCTCTGGGCAGCCGATCTGGGTTTTCCTTCCGAAGAATATCTGAATGCCCTCCGTCCCGGATTTGCAGAAGAATACCGCCGGCTGCTCCGCGGAAAAATCTTCCGCCCGGGCGAATGTGCAGGATCTCTCCGCCCCGACCTCTGCAGCCGGTTCGGTTTCCCCGCCGGTGTACGGGTGGCAGCAGGTCTGCTGGACGGACATACATCCTCTGCGGCGCTGGGCGCTCTGCAGCCGGGAGACGCCGTACTGGTAGCGGGCACATCGAATGTGCTGGCTGTTCAGACCGAAAAGCTCCACGACATCGAAGGCATCTGCGGCATCGCAGAAGACGGACTCTCACCCGGACTGTATGCCATCGATTCGGGGCAGAGCTGTACCGGCGATATGCTGGAATGGTATCTTCAAAACGCGCTGCCCGCCGAGATAAAAGAAGAGGCCTCCCGGAAAGGGACCTCTCCCCATGAGCTGCTGGCTGAACGGATCAGAGAGCCCTGGAACTGCCGGGTCATCGCCGCTGACTGGTGGAACGGAAGCCGCAACGCGCCCTGTGATCTCTCGCTGACAGGAACTCTGACCGGCCTGACACTGAATACAAAGCCCGAAGAGATCTATCTTGCCCTGCTGCAGGGGATCGTCTGCGGCACCCGCGCGATCATCGAACAATGCGCTGCCCATGGTGTTCAGGTCGGACGGATGGTGGCGGCGGGCGGTATCGCCTCGAAAAACCCGCTTCTGATGCAGCAGTATGCCGATATTCTGGGAATGCCCGTCTCGGTGGGAGATTTTCCCGAAGGTCCCGCACTGGGAGCTGCCGTCTATGCTGCCGCCGCGGCCGGAGCCCTGCCGACGCTGGAGGCCGCTTACGAAAAGATGGGTATCAGAAAATTCACGGTCTATGAGCCCGACAATGCCCATCGTGCGGAATACGAAGCACTTTATCAGAAAAATCATAAGCTGCGCTGTCTTTTGCAGCAACTGAAATAAAAACGCCCCGGTCCATGCCAACGGCACAGACCGGGGTTCTTTCTTTTCCGGAACAGTTTTATTTATCTTCTTTTATAAACGCTGCGGACAGAAGAAGCTCTGGGCGCACCCAGAACAGCGCCTGTCATGGCGGCAGCGAGATATACCGGCAGCCTTGCCAGATCGGAAAGCACCGGTTGCCTGCCGGAAAGGGCACAGAGAAGTACCGCTGTAAACAGAATAATTCCCGCCAGAAGTCCGCAGAGCAGAATATTCCGGCCGGCCTTCCGGGCAGTCATGAACCCCGAGATCAGAGCACCCACCGAAACCGAGATCAGCATCGCGAGTTTTGCCGCCGCAGACGGAAGTCCGAAAAAAGACATCACAAAAGCAGAAAGCGCCAGCATTGCTGCCAGCGCTGCGCATCCAAAGAGCCAGCCCGTCAGCAGACAAACCGGAATCGGATGTTTTTGATCTGTTTTTCGGCTTTTTGCTTTTGTCACATTGATCGCTCCCTCTGTCATATGGTCAGAAGAAGTTTATGCGGCAAAAACGGCTTTCAGAACTCAGACCTCGTCGTGGATGGTCTCGCAGGACTGAACTGCCCAGCGCTTGATGCGGATCTTGCTGCGGTCAGAACCGGTCTCGATCACCAGAGTGTCCTCACGCAGAGAAACAACACGGCCGATGATGCCGCCGATGGTGGTAACTTCGTCACCGACCTGCAGGTTGTTGCGCATCTCCTGAGTCTTCTTCTCCTTTTTCTTCTGAGGACGGATCATCAGGAAGTACATGACGACCAGAACAGCGATCAGGGGAAGCATCTGTACAAGCATTAAACCCATTTCACCCATTGTAAAACAGCCTCCATTCAATTTTTGGTGTATAACATTTTTATTATACACGAACTCACCCTTTTGTGCAATAGGTGAGCCGCGTAAAATTTATAAATTAACCGAAAATCCGCTTATTTTTCTCTGCCGGTCACACAGATATCCCTCAGCGGGCACTCGCCGCATTTGGGCGAACGGGCGGTGCAGACATCTCTTCCAAAGAGGACAAGGCGGTGACAGAAATCGTTGGACTTCTCATGGGGGAGGATCTTCCACAGAGCCATCTCGACTTTGTAGGGATCTTTTCCTTCGGTGAGGCCCAACTTTCCGCAGATGCGGATGCAGTGGGTATCGGTGACGACGGCGGGTTTGCCGTAGATATCACCAACCACCAGATTGGCGGTCTTGCGTCCGATCCCGGGCAGTTTGGTCAGTTCCTCCACCGTGTCGGGAAGCACGCCGCCGTAAACCTCGACGAGCATCTTCGACATGGCGATGATGTCCTTTGCCTTGGTGTGAAAGAGGCCGCAGGGCTTGACGATCGCTTCGATATCTTCCAGCTTTGCCTCCGCCAGCGCCTCGAGCGAGGTGTATCTGCCAAACAGTTCCTCAGTGACGATGTTGACTCTGGCATCGGTACACTGAGCCGCCAGCCTTGTGGAGATGAGCAGTTCATAGGGCCGCTCGTAAACAAGAGAACAGATGGCATCGGGATAGCGTTCTTCCAGCCGTCTGATGGCCTCAAGGGCACGCTGCTTTTTAGTCATATAAACCCTCCTTATCGGGTGACGTCGCGGATCCAGTCATTGTTTCGCATTCGCCAGAACAGCAGTATTGCCTTGACCGGTTCATCCGCTTTGGTGAGAGCATAAACAGCCAGAACGGGCAGCTTGAAGACAAAAGCAGACAGAAGTCCCAGAGGGATCGCCACAGCCCACAGGCTGAACAGGTCGGTAAAGAGAGCAAACTTGGGGTCGCCGCCGCCGCGGAGCAGACCGACGATACCGATACCGGAGATGGCGATGCCGACAGAGATGGCAGCCATGACGGTCAGCATATCATAGGCGAGCGCTTTGGTATCTGCGGGGACATTATAGAAGCTGATGACCGGCTCACGGATCAGCAGGATAATACAGGCTGCTGCTGCGCCCAGGAAAATAGTGAGCCAGCGGAACCAGCGGATCCGCTCAATGGCTTTGGGCATATCGCCCGCACCAACGGCATTGCCGATAATAACGGCAGCAGCATTGGCCACGCCGAAAATAATGACCGTGGAGAACTGATTGACCACCGAAGCGATCTGGCTGGCAGAAACTGCGGCGGAGCCGAGACGTCCGAGGATCATGGTCTGTACCGAGATACCCACCGACCAGAGAACTTCGTTGAAGGCAACGGGAAGACCGTGCTTCAGATAATCCTTGAACAGAGTTTTGTCGAATTTCAAAAGATCTGCGGGGCGGAGGCCCAGCTTTTTATCGATGACAAAAACATAGATGACCACCAGAAGGAACTCGATACCGCGGGCGATCAGCGTTGCCAGTGCTGCGCCGCGGATACCCATGGCGGGAAGGCCGAGCTTACCGAAGATCAGAACATAGTTCAGACAGATGTTGGTCACAAGACCCACCACCGAGTTGACCACGGCGATGCGGACGATGGACACACTGCGCAGAGTGCATAAAAGAGTGGTTGCGACACCGTACAGAAGATAGGTCCAGCCCACATAGTGAAGATAGTCCACGCCATGCGCGATGACCGATTCTTCGGTGGTATAGATGCGCATGGTCACCTCGGGGAAGCAGAGAACCAGAACCGAAAGCAGAACAGCAACGATAATTGCCACTTTCAGCACCATCGAGATGATGATCTTGATGGGTTCTTTTTCGCCTTTGCCCCAGTACTGGGAGTTGAGGATACAGGAGCCGCTGGCCAGACCGAAGACCAGAAGGTTAAAGATGAAAAAGGGCTGATTTGCCAGCGAAGAAGCCGACAGCTGATCCTGGCCGATGGCGCCCAGCATAACGGTGTCTGCCATCTGGGTCGCAAGGGAGATCAGGTTCTGTGCCACCATGGGCAGCGTCAGGCCAAGCAGAACTTTCAGAAAGTCCCTGTCGGAGAACATGCTTCGTCTGCGGGGAGATACTGCGTTTGCCATAAAAATTCCTTTCCTGTTACAAAATCAGCGGCCCCGAAAGTTCCGGAGCCGTCTGGTTTATTCAAAAATACTGTTTCCCCTGCAGTCGATGGCGACCACCAGCGGGAAATCTTTTACGGTGAGGCGCTTGACCGATTCACAGCCAAGATCCTCATAAGCGATCACTTCACAGCCGGTAATACAGCGGCAGGCAAGTGCGCCGGCTCCGCCGAGGGCACAGAGATAGATCGCATTGTTTCGGACCATCGCCTCGACCACGCTGCTGTTCCGGGGACCTTTGCCGATCATACAGACAAGACCGGCATCCAGAAGCTTCGGAGCAAAAACATCCATCCGTCCGGAGGTCGTAGGACCGCAGGAACCGATGGCCATGCCGGGCTTTGTCGCGGTGGGACCGGCATAATAGACGGCGGCGCCTTTCAGATCGTACGGAAGCGGTTCACCGGCATCCATGGCTGCGACGATCCGCTTATGGGCGGCATCGCGGGAAGTGTATACGGTACCGGAAAGCAGCACCCGGTCGCCCACCGATAATTCGGCGGCGCGGGAGGACAGCTCGTCCGTTGTCATTCTGATCTCTCTCATGATTTTCTGCCTCTTCTGGCGACCGCATTCCGCAGGGCATCGAAAAATCCCTCGGGAACGGTCACTGTTTTCGAACGCACCCTTTCTGGGGGGTCAGCCCTGAAAGGAGGAGTCGTCGGCTTCTTCGACAGGTTTTTCATCCTGGCTATTGCCGGTGGGAGAAGTTCCGCGGACCGCGCGGCGAAAGTCTTCCAGCTTATCGCCCACCTGTCCCATTTCAACCATAGCAGTATCGCAGAAGCTGCGCAGTGCGCCCATCGCGTCGCTGACATAACCTTTGAGGGACTCGATCCGATGATCGGTCTCTTCACATTTGGCCGCAACAACGGCATCCGATTTGGCGGCGCGCTGACGGGCTTCCTCCTCGATACGGTCGGCGGTCACCTTTGCATCCACGAGAAGCTCGCCCAGTGCCAGAACAGCACGGTCGGGATTTTTTTCTTCCAGTTCCTGCACACGGGCCGTCAGGTTCCGCAGATTTTCTTCCAGAACGCTCTTTTTCATCAGCAGTTCAGAGTTGAGCGCTTTCTGGGAAGACAGCTCTTTCTGCAGGGTCTCGGCGCGGCCCTCGGCTTTTTCGAGAGCCTCGCGAAGCGAAGCATTTTCCTCCTCGCTCTGTTCAAGAGCATCGGTACGGTCGGTCAGCAGGATATCCAGCTCATTCGCGCGGCGGCGAAGGGTGTCCCTCTCCTGTCTGAGGGTCTCCAGCTCAAGGCGAAGCTGTTCCAGTTCGGCATGGTTCTGCTGCTGCATCTCTTCCAGGCAGCGGATAACATCTTTCCGGTCAAAGCCGCCGAAAAGTGATTTTTTGAATTTCTCACCGTTTGCCATACATATTCCTCTTCTCTATGGTCATGGCCGTCTGAGCGGCCGGTATCTGTCATCTGGAAAGCATACTTTCCTTATTTTACTATTATATCGTAACGGCAGCATTTTGTCCAGTACCGGAGGATTGAAAAACGGGATGGTTTATGGTAGAATCAAGGCAGTACCCCGGAAAGGAAGTATCCCGATGAAAGTAAACATGCATCTGCAGCCCTCACAGATCGACGAAGCCGTCACCATGGACAACAGACTCAAACATTTTGAAAGCCGCAACCGCCCCGAAAAACTGGAATGGCTCAGAGATGCGGGTTTCGGCATGTTTATCCACTGGTCGCTGGATTCCCAGCTGGGCTGTGTCATCAGTCACTCGCTGGTGGGCGCTTCGCAGGATTATATCGAACGGTATTATTCCCTGCTGCCGAAAACGCTGAATCCGGACAGATGGGACTTTGACCGGCTTGCTTCACTGGCAAAGCTCTGCGGCATGGAATATGCTGTGCTGACCACCAAGCATCACAACGGTTTCTGTCTGTGGGATACCGATTCCACAGACTGTAATATCATGAACACCTCCTATGGAAAAGACCTGGTAAAACAATATGCCGACGCCTTCCGCAAAGCCGGTGTCAAGGTCGGTTTTTACTTCTCGCCGGAGGATTTTTACTATCTGAAAAACGCCGGGATGCCCATCACCCGTACTCCCACTGAACCCTACCCCAAAGAGGTCATGGACGGTTACCGGGCACTGCTGACAAAACAGATGACCGAACTGATGACCAGATTCGGCACCGTTGATGTAATGTTCTTTGACGGCGGCGAGACCATGCGGGATGAGAACGGCGAGTCGCTTCAGGAGCTGTGCATGAATATCGCCTGGGACCACAATCCCGATCTGCTGATCACAAGAGGCGCTATCCCGACTCCCGAACAGCAGCTGCCGGGAGTCGGCGCCGACATGGCTTGGGAGGCCTGTATCACCCTCGGTACGGCATGGCAGTATCAGCCCACCAACGAGACTTACAAAACCGGTCTGCACGCCATTCGCATCCTGACCGAAACGCGGGCAAAAGGCGGCAGCCTGCTTCTCAATATCGGCCCCGACGCAAGTGGTGAGCTCTGCCGGGAACAGGAAAATATTCTCCGCGAGATCGCCCTGTGGCAGTTTATCAACGGTGAAGCTCTCAGGGAAAGCCGGCCCTGGATCCTGACCAACGAAGATAATATCTGGCTTTTGAAACATAAGAGCGGCAATGCCGTTTATGCGGTCCTCTTCGGCGAAGAGGACTGGGACCGCGGCACCAGACGGGAATTCGTCATCCGGTCGGTCCGGGCAAATGAAAATACCCGCGTTGAAGTGCTGGGTCACGGCGGCGAATTTATCGAATACCGTCCCGATCTGGACGTCAAAGTTTACTGGGAACAGAAAGAAAACGGCCTTTATATCTCCGCTTTCAACGCACAGCGGATCTACTGCGGCATCAACTGGCGGAATCCTCTGGTGCTGAAGATCACCGATGCTTCTCCCGCCTTTGTACCGATGGAGGTACAGACCGGTGATTTTCGTCAGGAGAAAGATCTTGCCTTCCTCACAGCAGATGTGCATAGCCTCGGCAGCTTCGATGCAGCCGAAGTGACCGTCGAATGGAGAGTTTATCCCGGCTTTGCCCTCTCTTCCTATGAGACCGGCTGGAAGACCGCAGACGCGGTCACGGTCACTTCTCCGGGCAGAACAGAGATCTGTCTTTCCGGCCTTGAGAAAGGCGTCACCTATCAGTACCGCGCAGTCATTTCCAACAACATGAACCGGATGAGCGGCGAAAAACTGCTCTTCACACCCGTATAAATCCCGTCCCGTCTGTTTTTTCTGAAGACAGACGGGATTTTGTTCATTCTGCACGATTTTTTCGTATGAGAAATCGTGCTTTTTCTTTGCGCCGGATATTGACAAAAAGGAAGAAAAAGGATAGTATATATGTAGTTAGTTGAGACTAATTAGTTTCCACTAACAATACCTCTCAATCTATAAGCGGGGTGAAATCCATGAACCTGAGAACTGCAGAAGAAGGCAAGGAATATATCATTCAGCAGATCGATACCGACGATGAGGAGCTGGATGCTTTTCTGTTCTCACTGGGCTGCTACAGCGGCGAGCCCATCACCGTTATTGCACACCGCCGCAGCGGATGCGTTGTCTCTATCAAAGACGCAAGATATAATATCGATAATCAGCTGGCCGAAGCGATCATTATTTAAAAATTCTGATTCGAAACCGGCTGTTTTTTGGGCAGATGAGTTAGCTCGCACTAACCATCTGCAGCTCTTTCCCTAAGAGTTAGTCGATACTAACTTAAACGTATTTTACCGGCTCCGGCTGTAAAATAACCATACAGGTGACCCTGTCATATCAAGGAGGAAAAAATCATGAGAATCGCCCTGACCGGCAACCCCAACAGCGGCAAGACCACCATGTTCAACGCTCTGACCGGCAAGAACGAAAAGGTCGGCAACTGGGCCGGTGTAACTGTCGAAAAGAAAATGAGTCCCATCAAAAAGAGCTACTGCCCCGACGGTGAAGAACTGATCGCAGTTGACCTGCCCGGCGCCTATTCGATGTCTCCCTTCACTTCCGAAGAGAGCGTCACCAGCTCTTATGTCAAGGGAGAAAACCCTGATGTTATCATCAACATCGTTGATGCGACCAACCTGAGCCGAAGCCTCTTCTTCACCACACAGCTGCTGGAACTGGGCATTCCCATGGTCGTTGCACTGAACAAGTCCGATATCAATGCCGCAAAAGATACCAAAATCGATGTGGCCGCACTGTCTGCCGCGCTGGGCTGCCCCGTTGTTGAGACGATCTCCAATACCGGCGGTGACAACGGCCTCGTCAATCTTGTCAAGACTGCCGTTGCACTCAAAGGCAAAGGCCAGACCGCTCCCTATTCTCAGGGCGACGTTGCTCTGACCAGCAAGGAAGTTGCCGAGGCAGCCGACCGTGCCCGTTTTGCTTTTGTAAACGAGATCGTCAAGAAGGTCGAGACCCGTAAGGTGCTGACCAGAGAACACAATTTCCAGGACAAGATCGACGCTGTTCTGACCCATCGCATCGGCGGTCTGGTGATCTTTGCCGTAGTCATGTGGCTGGTCTTCCAGATCTCTCAGGCATGGGTAGGTCCCTTCATCGCTGACACCCTCGTCGGATGGATCGAGACCTTCCAGGAATG
>JAFQND010000113.1 GCA_017396055.1 Oscillospiraceae bacterium | reverse complement strand
CCGAACCTTTTGCCTGGGCAGAACTGAGAGAAAAACTGACTGCGCGCAACAGCGAATATGCCGACAACAAGGCTTTCTGGAGAGACACCTATGCACAGCTGGCACATTTCTATGCCACCGAAGTGGAGGCTGTACCGGGCGCTGTGGAGTTTCTTTGCAAAATGAAGGAACAGGGGCTGAAGCTCGGTGTCGCCACCGCAACGCCCCGCCATATCGCTTCTCACGCGCTGGAACATCTGGAGATCCTGCCGCTTTTGGATGCGTTTATCTCCACAAAAGATCTGGGCATCGAAAAGACCGAGCCCAACGTCTATCTGGAGTGTGCAAAGCTGATGGGGCTGGAAAAGGATGAGATCGTCGTCTTTGAGGATGCCCTCTACTGCGGCAGGACCCTTCGCACCCACGGATTCACCTTTATCGGTATCCATGATCCCACCATGCCCGAGGAAAACTGGAAAGAGTTTGCGCCTCTCTGTGATAAAACAGTGGAAGATTATACCGAGCTTTTGTGAATGAAAAAACGCCCTTTGCCCTTGCGGCAGAGGGTGTTTTGTGTTATAATGTAATGCTAAAACAAATTTAGTGTATCCGGAGGAAGCATCATGGCAGTAAAAGGTCTGATTTTTGATATGGACGGCACCCTCACCGATTCGATGGGTTATTGGTGGGCGCTCCGCCGCAAGATGTGTGAACATATCGGCGTGCCCATCACCGAAGAGCTGGCAGCCATGGTGGACGGCGATGCCGACTGGGGCGAAGTGCGGGATTATCTGCGCTGGAACCACGGTCTTTTTGAGGAAGAGATGGATTTCTGGAACATCTGCTACCAGCTGATAGGCGGTTTCTACCGCGACGAGGTCGAACCCGTTGCCGGTGCTGTGGAATTCCTCCGCAAGATGAAGAGTGAGGGAATGAAGCTCGGCGTTGCAACTGCCACCCCCAGAAATGTTGCCGCTCTCGCACTGGAGCGGACGGGTATCCTGCCGCTGCTGGACGGTTTTGTTTCCACCAAGGACGTGGGCTGTGAGAAGGTCCGTCCCGATGTTTTTATTGTCTGTGCAGAGCAGATGGGCATCACCGAAAAGGACGAGCTTGCTGTCTTTGAGGACGCTTATTACAGCATCAGAACGCTGAAAGAGCACGGCTTCACCGTTGTGGGTGTTCACGACCGCTTTACGCCCGATGCCGAATGGGAGATGTTGGCGCCCCTCTGTGACCGGCTCATCGAAGATTACCGGGAGCTTCTGTGATATGGAAAGAATTGTTATCGAGACCGAGCGGCTTTTCCTTCGCCGGATGGATCAGAACGACTGGGACGCTCTCTGCGCCATTCTGCAGGACAGCGAGACCATGACCGCCTATGAGGGCGCCTTCAGCGATGAAGAGGTACAGACCTGGCTCGACCGGCAGCTTGCCCGCTATGAACAATACGATTTCGGTCTCTGGGCAGTGGTGCTTAAAGAGACCGGCGAAATGATCGGTCAGTGCGGTCTGACCATTCAACCCTGGAAGGACGAAGAGGTGCTGGAAGTGGGTTATCTCTTTAACCGCAGCTTCTGGCACAAAGGTTATGCCTCCGAGGCGGCCATTGCCTGTAAAAATTATGCCTTTGAGGTGTTGGGCGCGGAGGAAGTCTGCTCGATCATCCGGGACACCAATATTCCTTCACAGCGGGTTGCTCTCCGCAACGGCATGACCCCCGCCGACAAATGGATCAAGCATTACAGAGGCACCGAAATGCCTCATACAAGATATATCGTCAGAAAATAAAGCACGTTATGGAGAGGTACCACGCGCGGGAATTCCGTCTTTCCGCAGATTGGGGCCGAAGGCCGCAGCGAGGATATCCCCTTGACCGACAGTCTGTGTGAGGAGAATTCTGTATGAAAAAGCTGACAGCATGGATTTTGGCATTGTTCTGTATCTTTGTTCTGGCGGCCTGTGGGATGGCTGTACAAACCGGATCCGGAACGAGCAGGCCGGATACCGTGGGAAAGGTTACCGGCGGCATAGACGACACTCTTTTTCCAAAAAGAATACATCCCATCATACAGGTCGGCGGCAGGCATTATTACTGGACTGGTATGGCCGAAAGCTATAAGTCGGAAAACGGCGTGATGTACATAGAAAACGAACGCAATGTATTTTTGGATATACCGGAGGGATACACCGCTGCCGGTGTGATATCCGATGTTACCGAAGATCCGCCCGCAAAAGAGTTGGAACTTAAAGCCGGTGTCGAAGCGACCGGCACAATATTTACAAATCCGGAAACACCTGAGGTGGTTTATGTCCGGATGACAACGGCTGATGGCTGGCTTGAGAATGACTATGTCCGCTTTGTCAGTGATGATCTTCATGACAACGGATGTCTGTCCTATCAGGGACGGCAGTATTGTATCAATCTGACCGGCTCTGAAAATGTCTGTGAAATAGCAGAAGAACTACCGGCAGAATGTGTCCTGATCGGGAATTTGAAATTTATTGGCTGTGACCGTATTCCAACGGGTGATCTGGAGACAAATCGATTAACAGATTCGCACGGCAGCCGTGTGGACGGCCGCGAGGTTTATGGTAATCCTGATGATCTCAGCAAGCTTTATGTATATGAACAGCGGCACAGAAGGGATGGAGATTATCCTGCTTGGCGCATCTGTGAGCTTCGGGATGAGTAATGGTCATCAACCTGGCTGCGAGCCATTCTTGCAGACCAACTGTCTTCAGACAGTTGGTCGTTGACTTTTTTCCGTTCCTGTGCCATAATAAAATGTGGGTATTCCGTACCCCAAAAGGAGCGATCCCATGACATTCCGATGGCTCTCTGTCCCTGAAGACTGCTCGCCCGTATACAACATCCGTGTGGAGGTTTTTGTAAAGGAACAGGGCTTTTCCAACGAATTTGACGCGACCGATGCGGTCTGTTTCCACCTTCTCTGTGAAAAGGACGGCGTTCCCGCCGGATGTGCCCGTATCTTTCCCGACAGGGAAGAGGGCCGCTGGCATATCGGACGCGTGGCGATCCTGCCCGCTTTTCGCGGGACCGGTCTGGGCCTTCATATCATGAATGCCTGTCATGAAAAAATCGCCGAACTGGGCGGCAGCGCTGCCGTTCTCTCGGCGCAGTGTCAGGCCATCGGCTTTTATCAGAAAGCCGGTTATCAGATCATCTCGGGCGAATATCTGGACGAGCACTGTCCCCATGTGGATATGCTGCGGCAGATCCCCTGACATACAGAAAGGAGCATTTCCATGGCTGTAACCAAGAAACTCTTCGGCAAAACCGCTGACGGACGCGAGGTCACCGCTTTTACTCTGACCGGCTCTGAAGGCGCCTATGTTACCATTCTCGACCTGGGCGGCACCATCCAGACACTGAAGGTCCCTGCCGCTGACGGCACCCTCACCGACGTTGTGCTGGGCTATGACGACGTGGCTGGCTATGAGCAGAACGACGGCTATTTCGGCGCTCTCATCGGCCGCTATGGCAACCGTATCGCCAACAGCCGGTTCA
This sequence comes from Oscillospiraceae bacterium, assembly GCA_017396055.1. Classification (GTDB taxonomy): domain Bacteria; phylum Bacillota; class Clostridia; order Oscillospirales; family Ruminococcaceae; genus Faecivivens. Next base: position 3,190 of record JAFQND010000113.1, on the reverse strand, counting down.
CCCTGAACGGTGTTGAGTATCCGCTCTATGCCAACGACAAGCACAACCACCTCCACGGCGGCAAGGAAGGCTTTGACAAAAAGATCTGGGCTGCTGAGGTCGAGGGCGATTCTCTGGTGCTGTCCTGTGTTTCCCCCGATATGGAAGAGGGCTATCCCGGTACTCTGACCGTCACCGTCATCTATACCTTCAATGAAAAGAACGAGCTGGCCATCGACTACCGTGCCGTCTCTGACAAGGACACCATCCTCAACCTGACCAACCACGCTTACTTCAACCTCTCCGGTGAAGGCAGCGGCACCACCGTCGAAGACCAGGAACTGATGATCGCTGCAGAGGCTTATACCGCTGTTGACGAATACGGCCTGACTGTTGAACAGGTCATCCCTGTTGAAGGCACTCCCTTCGATTTCCGTACCATGAAGCCCATCGGCCGCGATATCGCCATGGACGACGTTCAGCTGAAAAACGGCGGCGGTTATGACCACAACTTCGTCCTCGGCGAGAGCGATGAACTGAGACGGGTCGTTGTTGCCCATTCTCCCCGCACCGGCATCTATATGGGCGTCTGCACCACCCAGCCCGGCGTTCAGCTCTATACCGGCAACATGACCGGCGACCGCCTGGGCAAATCCGGCCACGCCTACGGCAAGCGCACCGGTTTCTGTCTGGAGACCCAGCACTATCCCAACAGCATGGCCTGTCCTTCCTTCCCCTCTGTCGTGCTGAAGGCCGGCGAGGCATATGAGGAAGTTACTGTTTACGGCTTCTCCTGTGAGAAATAAATACAAAAGAGAAAGGAAGTTTTCACATGAGTGAATGCAATCATGACTGCAGCTCCTGCAGCGCAAACTGCTCTTCCAGAAAATCCAATCCGGAAGATTTTCGCGAAAAACCCCATGATATGTCCAATATCAAAAAGGTTATCGGTGTCGTCAGCGGCAAAGGCGGCGTCGGCAAATCGATGGTCACTTCTCTGATGTCTGTTCTGCTGCGCCGTCGTGAATACGACGTTGCTGTCCTCGACGCCGATATCACCGGTCCCTCTATCCCCAAGGCTTTCGGCCTGCATGAAAAGGCTATGGCCAACGAGTTCGGCATCCTGCCCGTTGAGACCAAGACCGGCATCAAGGTCATGAGCGTCAACCTCCTTCTGGAAGACGAGACCCAGCCCGTTGTCTGGCGCGGTCCTGTCATCGCCGGCACTGTCAAACAGTTCTGGACCGATGTTATCTGGGACGATGTAGACTTCATGTTCGTGGATATGCCTCCCGGAACCGGCGACGTTCCCCTGACTGTTTTCCAGAGCCTGCCCGTTGACGGCATTATCGTTGTTGCTTCTCCCCAGGAGCTGGTATCCATGATCGTCGAGAAGGCTGTCAAGATGGCCAACGCCATGAATGTGCCGATCCTCGGTCTGGTAGAGAACATGAGCTATGCTGTCTGCCCTGACTGCGGCAAAAAGCTGGAGATCTTCGGCGAGAGCCATATCAACGAGATCGCTGCAGCCCACAACCTGCCCGTACTGGCCAAGCTGCCCTTCAACCCCGCTATCGCCGGCGGTGCAGACAAGGGTGCTGTTGAGCTGTTCGAGGGCGACTGGCTGGATTATGCAGCCGACGTTGTCGAGGGTCTGCTGAAATGAGCAGGGGAGAGAAGGCTGAAGCCCTCTTCTTCGAAGGATACAACTGCGCACAGGCCGTTGTAGTTGCCTATGCCGATGAGCTGGGCATGACCAAGGATATGGCCGCCCGGATGGCATCCGGCTTTGGCGGCGGTGTCAGCCGTCTCCGCGAGGTCTGCGGTGCTTTTTCCGGTGCAGTTATGGTGATGAGCCTGCTGCGCGGCTATGACCAGCCCCTCGATCTGGACGGCAAAAAGGTGCTCTATGACCGGGTACAGCGGATGGCCGCGGCCTATCGCGAGAAGGTCGGCGCCCTTGCCTGCCGGGATGTGCTCAAGATCAGAGCAAATGTTGTTCCGCCCGTTCCCGCCACCATTCCCGGACACAATCCCGCCTGTGCCGAGCTTTGCCGCATTGCTGCCGATATTCTCGAAAGTGAGCTGGCAAGCGAATAAACGAAAGATCGACCGCCCTCTTCGGAAGGCGGTCTTTTTCTGGAAACACAGCGTCTTTCTCTGTGTTTTTCACAAAATATCACCATCTCATTTAGCCAAATCGTGCAGGTATACAAATCTTTGGAAAATGCCCAAAAATGAAATGGCGAATGAGAAAGTGAGAGAAATAAAGCATAAAGGCGTGAAAACGAGAGAATAGGGGCTGTATATTAAAAAATCGCCGAATTTTGGGTTGACATTTCGCTTGCACGCCGTTATAATAGATAACGTTGTGAAAATGATCCGATATCCAACAGGATAATTCTGATACGGTAAACGGACGTTTGAAAAATATTTTGGAGGTAAGACTATGACTACTATGCCTAAAGCTGCTGAAATCAGCCGCAAATGGTATGTGATCGACGCCGAGGGCCAGTCCCTGGGCCGTGTAGCTGCAAAGGCTGCTATGATCCTGCGCGGAAAGCATAAACCCACCTTCGCTCCTCATGTTGACTGTGGTGACCATGTTATCATCATCAACTGCGAGAAGATCGTTCTGACCGGCAAAAAAGCTGAGCAGAAATTCTACCGCTGGCACACCGGCTGGATCGGCGGTCTGAAAGAGATCAAGTACTCCACCCTGATGAAGACCAACCCCGAGAAGGCTATGATCGCTGCTGTTAAGGGTATGATCCCTGACACCGTCATCGGCCGCGACGCTGTTGGCCGTCTGCGCGTATACCAGGGCACTGAGCATCCCCATGCTGCTCAGAAACCCGAAGTATGCGAGTTCTAATTCAGGAAGGGAGGCAATTTAAATGTACGATACCAAACCTTATTTCTACGGCACTGGCAGAAGAAAGAGCTCTGTTGCCCGTGTAAGAGTTTACCAGGGCACCGGCGTTGTTACCATCAACGGCCGTTCCATCGATGATTACTTTGGCCTGGACACCCTGAAGCTGATCGTTCGTCAGCCTCTGGCTCTGACCGAGACCGAAGGCAAGTTCGACATCGTCTGCACCGTTGCAGGCGGCGGCGTTACCGGCCAGGCTGGCGCTATCCGTCACGGTCTGTCCCGCGCTCTGCTGAAGTATGATCCCTAGCTGCGTCCCGCCCTGAAGAAGGCTGGCTT
>JAFQND010000112.1 GCA_017396055.1 Oscillospiraceae bacterium | reverse complement strand
AGCTTCATTCCCCCCTTTGATCTGGAAGGAGTATGAACCGCTGCGAAAACAAAGGCTTTCAAAGAGTTAAAAAAGGGACATCAAAGCGATGTCCCTTTCCTTATAAAAGCTTTACGAACAGATTGCGGCGGCCGTCCTTTCCGACTTGCTTCACCGCACCCGCCGCCTCCATGACACGAAGCATGATCCGCGCGAGATTCTCTTCCACATGGAGTCCCGCCGCTATCTCTTTTGCGCCGAATCGTTCGGGCAGATCGTCCGGCAGCAGCGCAAGATGATCCTCAGGCGTGTCAAGTGCTGTCTGTCCCAGAAGTTTCAGCGGGATCCGGTCACAGCGGACAGCCCGTTTTCCCTTTTTCGGGTTGGGATAGCGGTACTCCTCTGTTTCCAGAAGCGCGACTCTGAAACGAAGGTCCGACAGCCCGAGATATTCCCTCAGCCGGTACAGTTCGGGATATATATGGTAGACGTTCTGATGAATCGGGGATTTGCGGCGGCTTTTCAGCTCGCCGGTAAGCGGATCGACCATACAGATCCACTTTTCCTTTTCGGCAGGCCAGACCACTGTCACAGGACAGCAGGAGAGAAACGCTCCCAGTTTATCCCTGAGCCGGTCAAACCGTGCCGACTGGATCTCGATGATGCCATGCTCTCCCACCACATCGGCCACATAGCCGCCGATCGTCACTTCTCTGCCGTCGGCAAAGGGGCTGCAGCAGCGCTTAAGCACCCGATGGACCGATTTTTCGCCCATGGTACCGATACCGCCGTCGCCTTCCACCCAGCTGATACCGGTAAAGCTTTCCCGGACGGCCAGCCGTTCCTCCTCAAAAAGGAAAGGATCCAGCATCCATCTTTCTTCATCAAAGGAGTATGCCATGTCTGCTTTCAACCTCACTTTTCATCACAAAGATCTGATCTGCAGCCTTGTACGCACCAAGCGTGTCACCATCTCTCTCACCTGTACGCCCGAAGGAACTGTGCAGGTGCGCGGCCCTCTGCGGACCTCGGTGGACGACGCGAAAAAGGTTATCGATGCAAATATGCCCTGGATCCGGCACAAACTCACTGTCATGAAAACAGCCCGAAAAGAGCTTTTCTATGACGAAAAGTCCATTCGTCTTCTCGGCAGATCTTTTACCGTTCTCGAAGGCGACCGTCACGATCACGGAGAGGATTGGATCATGATCCCCCAGAATGCCGAAAACCGAAAAAAGGCCATCGACAAATCCTGCAGAATGCTGGCGGAAAAAGTGTTCCGCGAGCGGATCGATCATTTCGCTCCCCTGATCGGTGTCAAACCGGGCAAAGTCAAAATTGGCTGGGGCATCACCCAGAAATGGGGCAGCTGCAGCAGAAACGGCGATCTCTATTTTACCTGGAAAGCCCTTTTCTGTGAACCGTATGATCTGGATTATCTGGTCGTGCATGAACTTTGTCATCTCCGCCATCACGACCACAGCCAGCGGTTCTGGACATGTGTTGCCTGTTATGTTCCTGATTATCAGGCTTGCCGTGAACGAATGGAAAAAGTACACGCTGCCATCCGCGCACAGGGATGGGTCAATTACTGATCAGTCTGCCAGTTCAAAGTCCACTTTGCCGCTGCTGACATCTGCACCGACACATCTGACGCGGACTTTATCGCCGACACGCCAGCCTTCACCGGTCCATTCCTCAGTCAGCTGCATCATGCCGTCAAAGATATAGCTTCCCTCGGGCAGTGACTCCACCCGGACCATACCCTCGACGGTATTTTCCAGCGCCACAAAGAAGCCGTTTCCGGTCACGCCGCTGATGACACCGTCAAAGATCTCTCCCAGTCTGGTGCGCATGAATTCGGCTTTATAACAATCTTCACAGTCCCGTTCAGCCTGGGTAGCGATGATCTCCGCCTCGGAAGAGCGGGCTGCTGCTTTTGCGGCAAAACCTCTGTATTTTCTGCGGATCTCCTCTGGCAGGACGCAGGGATCGCAAAGTTCGGTCAGAATACGATGGACCACCAGGTCGGGGTAACGGCGGATAGGCGAAGTGAAATGGGCATAATCCTCCAGCGCAAGGCCGTAATGTCCGATGGGGTGTTCGCTGTACTTGGCCTTCATCATGCTGCGGAGGACCTGACGGCTGACGACCAGCTCGCCGGAACTGCCTTTGGCGTTATTCAGAACGGTCTGGAGCGCCGAAACGGGCGGACGGTCCTTTTTCAGCGGAGAAGTATCTTCTCCGAGCGCCTTGAGGATCTCGCGAAGACCTTCCACTTTT